>JAEWSV010000359.1 GCA_023398155.1 Spirochaetota bacterium | reverse complement strand
GGGGACGCGTCCGCCGGCCGCCGCGGCGCCGCCCTCCGGCGGCGGGGCCGCGCGCGCCGCGTCGCGGGACCGGGCGTAACCGTCCAAGAGCGCTTCCACCGCATCCGCCTTGATGGACGGCGCGGGGACGGCGAAGGGGAAGGCCCGCCGGATGTCGTCCGCGAGCGCTTCGCCGGCCATCCATGCGGCGAGGAGGGAGTCCAGCGGCGCGGTGAATCGATCCGATTTCCCCTCGCCCGCGTACCGGAGGTCGTTGTCGGCGAAATCCTCTTCCGCGCTCCGCGTCTCCGGTTCAAGCGGCTCGAGCGCGGGGTGGCGGCCTTTTTCCCATTCGGCATAGATGCGGGAGTGGCGGGTGAGCACGAATTTGTGCCAGAAGGCGGAGTCGACGAGGCCGCTCGCGAAGAGCTGCCGCATGGTCTCGGCCGAGTCGATGAGCTCGCCGTCGTCCTCGTCCCAGAAGCCGTAGATGAGGTAGGCGTGGGTGAGGATGCCCGCCTCCTTGAAGGCGGCGCAGGAGGAGACGACGTCGGCGAGGACGAGGCCCTTGCCGAGCCGCTTGAAGCCGCGCTCGGACGCCACCTCGATGCCCGCCGATACGCCGAGCAGGCCTCCCGCGGCGAGGACGAGGGCTACGTCGCTCGTGAAGGCCCGTTCGAAGCGGATGTTGCCCCAGAACACGAGGGGGAGGCCCGCGGCGCGGTTGAGCTCGGCGAGCCGGACGAGGGAGGCGACCGGGGCTGCCTCGTCCACGAGGTGCACGCCGCGTATCCCCGTGGCCGCGGCCTGGGCGACGAGGTGGGTAAAGAGCGCGTCCACGTCCACCGGAGCATAGCCCCGGATGTAATCCAGCTTCACGTCGCAGAAGGCGCAAGAACGCCAGTAGCAGCCGTGCGCGAGGTAGGCCTTGAGCCAGCGCCCGTCGGACCAGAGCCGGTGCATGGGGTTGGCGTCGTCCACCGGCCGGATGTAGCGGGAGAAATCGACTTGCCGGTAGTCGGGAAATACGGAGACCGCGGCCGTCGCGTCGGTCTTCGCGTAACGGGACGGGTCGCCCCCGGCGGAGGCGGCGTCGTCTCCGGCGGAGACAGCGTCCGCCGGAATGGGACTCCGGGCGTCCGGGGCGTCGGGCGAGCCGACGAGGGCTCCTGTACCGTCGTCGCGGAATAACGTCTTGTAGAGCGGTCGGCGCGGACTCCCCGTTCCCGTCCGTTTCGCTCCGTCCCTCCCTTCGCCTGAGATGATGCCCTCGGCCTCCAGGACGGCCAGGAGCGAACCGTAACCCCTATCGAAGGAAAGATAATCGAAGTAGTCGAAGAAGCGGCGAGAGCGGATGGAGCGGAGCTCCGTGTTGACGTAGCCGCCGCCCGCGATGGTGCGGACGCGGTCGCCGAAGCGCGCCTTGGCGGAGCGGGCAGCGGCGAGGGCCCCCGCGAGACAGCCGGGGAAGGGCACGGTACAGGCCACGATGAGGGGCGCGGCCTCCGGCCGGCCTCGCGCGGCCTCCGGCCGGCCTCGCGCGGCGTCGCGTGAGTCGTCCGCGGCGTCTTGTCGGCCGTCCGCCGCGTCCGCGGTTTCGGCGTCCAGGCGGTCCCATTCGGCCTCCAGGAGCGGCCCGTAGAAGGCGGAGAGCGCGTAACCGTCCACGGCTCCCTCCACGGCCGAGAAGCGGCGTACGCTGGCCGCCAAGTTTTCCGCGTAGCGCACGAGGGCGAAGGTGGGGTCGAGGGCCACGGTCACGAAGTCGGCGAGGTCCGCGAGCAGGAGGCTCGCGACGGTCGCCGCGTCGTCGCTCGTCGGATCGCCGTCCACCGATTCCAGGAATGCTTCAAGCCGCGGCCCGTCGGGTAGGGCGCCGTTCACCGCGGCCAGGAGATGGCCGAACTCGCGGTCCTCGCCGCCGAGGAAGGCGACGAGCCGGTCGATGACGGCGATCCAGAGCCGCTCCTGGGAAAGGAACCGGGAAAGGTTGAAGCGGATCGAGCCTTCTTCGATCCCGTTCTTTTTCGGCGGAAGGGGGGCGGCGAGGCGGCCGAGAACGGAAGGTCGCGCGTCGGCGAAAACGCGTTCAAGTCCCTCGCGGCAGAAGATCTAACGGAAGAGGCCGATGGAATGGTCGGCCACGCGGCAGTCCACGCCGCGGGACGCGAGGAAAGACGCGAGGTAGTAGGGGGCCGGGTAGGGGGCGTTGAGTTGGACGAAGGGCGGTTGGATGAGGAGGACGCTCGGGCCGGTCTTCACTTGAGCCCCGGTTTCTTCCGGAAGGAAGGGCATTGCTTGCCCGTAGCGAGGAAGACTTCGGTGGAAGGAAGCCTTGCGCTCTTGATACCGAAGACCGCGCACGAACGCGGGAACGCCGGATCCCAGGTGACGCGGAAATTGAGGCACTTGAGGCAATCGGGAGGCCTATCGTTCGCCGGAAGCTCAGCCATGGAGGAACCGTAGACGGCTCCCCGGGCCTTGTCAACGCCCGCGGCACGAGGCCTCCCGCGCGAGGCGGCCGACGGTCTGGACGACGATCCGGCCGGACCCTATACTGACTCCCGTGAGCATCGTAAAATCGATCGGCCATCGCGTCATCGACCGGGGACGGGAAATCGGCTATACCCTGGGCTTCGTCGGGCGCGTCCTCGGCGAGACGGCGCTTTTCTTTCGCCGTAGCCAGGTGGCGTACCGCGTGCTGGTCTTGCAGATCCTGTTCACGGGCGTGGAAGCCATCGGCATCGCCACCATCCTCGCGATCGGCATCGGCGCCATCCTCAACATCGTCGGTACCTCGCTCCTCCCGCAATTCGGCCAGATGCGGCTCATGTACGTCGTCCTGATCGCCATCATCACGCGCGAGCTCGGGCCCCTGCTCACCGCGTTCATCATCACGGCGCGGTCGGGGACGGCCATCGCGACGGAACTCGGCGGCATGGTGGTTTCCCACGAGATCGAGGCATACCTCTCGGTCGGCATCGATCCCATATCCTACCTGGCCGTCCCCCGGTTCCTCGGCGTCATGATCTCCACTTTCCTGCTCAACATCTACTTCAACTTCTTCGGCCTGCTCGGCTCGTATATCGTGCTCCGCTTCATCACGCCCCTGCCGTTCGCCGAATACTATCACGGCTTGGTCGGCGCCATGCGCGGCGTGGACGTGGCGACGGGACTCCTCAAGAGCCTCGTCTTCGGAGCGCTCATCTCCCTCGTTTCCACGTACCAGGGCTTCTCGGTCGCGAGATCCTCCACCGAGATTCCCCAAGCCGGTATCCGCGCCGTGGGGGGAGCCGTCATCGCCATAGTGGTCGCGGACGCCGTCATAACCTCGGTGTCCTACCTTATATGAGCGGCTTCGTCGAACTCCAAGAGGTCACCGTCCGGTTCGGGGACTACGAGATCCTCTCCGAGCTTTCGACCGCGTTCCCGGAGAAGGAGTGCACCTGCATCGTCGGGAAGGCGGGCTCGGGTAAGAGCACGCTCCTCAAGACGGCCGCCGGCTTGGTGGTGCCCGGCCGCGGGCGGGTCCTCTATCGCGACCGGGACCTCGCGCGCATGAACCGCGCCGAGGAGCTCGCCTTCCGTAAGGAGAGTTCTTTCGCTTTCCAGGACGCGGCGCTCTGGGCGAACCAGACGATCTACAACAACCTTAACCTGCCCCTCGCGCTCCATGAGCCGAACCTGGCCAAGGCGGAATCTGACCGCCGCATCGTGGAGACCGCCCGCCGGTGCGGCTACACGGAGGGCCTCGGCTTCCGGCCTTCGGACCTTTCGGCGGGAGAGCAGAAGCTCATCTCGCTCGCTCGCTCCTTGATCCTGGATCCGAAATTGCTCTTCATGGACGAACCGACGGCCTCCCTGGACGAGGACGCGGTG
>JAEWSV010000345.1 GCA_023398155.1 Spirochaetota bacterium | reverse complement strand
CGGTATATCCTCCCCTACGAAAAGAAAACCTTGGATCGGGGAGCCGCCTTCGGAAACGGTCGGAGCCTCACGGTGGAGATCGGTTTCGGCATGGGCATCGCTACGGCGATGGTCGCCGAGGCCAATCCCGAGAAGAACTACCTGGGCCTGGAGGTGCACACGCCCGGCGTCGGGCGCCTCCTCTGGGAGATCGAGAAGCGGGGCCTCACGAACGTCAGGATCGTTGAACACGACGCGGTGGAAGTCCTTGAGGATATGGTGGCGGACGCCTCGGTGGCGGCCTTCCATATCTTTTTCCCCGATCCCTGGCCGAAAAAGCGACACCACAAGCGGCGGCTCGTAAAGCGTCCGTTCACCGACCTCCTCGCGGCCAAGCTCGCCGACGGCGGCTACCTGTACATGGCCACCGACTGGGCGGAATACGGCGACTGGGCCCTCGCCGAGCTTTCGGCCACGGTTGGCCTCAAGAACGCCTACGCCGGCTTTTCCCCGCGCCAGGAATGGCGGCCCGAGACCAAGTTCGAGCGGAAAGGAGAGGCCAAGCACCACGAGGTGCGCGAACTCTATTTTCTGAGGGAGGTCCGCGGTGGAGCCTGAGACGGGAAGGGGAGCGGCCGGGCGGATAGCCGAGCTGGAAGGGCTCATAGGGCGCTACCAGGCTTCGTACTATAACGGCGAGGCGGAAATAAGCGACGCCGAATTCGATGCGCTCTGGGACGAACTCAAACGCCTCGCGCCGGAAAGCGCCCTCCTTGCCCGCGTCGGCGCCGATTCGGTGGACGGCTTTCCCAAAGCCCGCCACCTCATCCCCATGGGGAGCCAGGAAAAGGCGGCCAATCCCGAAGAATTCCGCGCTTGGGCGTCCAAGATCGCCCCCCTTTCCTACGTGGTCCAGCATAAGCTGGACGGCGCGAGCCTGGAACTCCAATACGAAGGCGGCGTCCTCGTCCGCGCGGTGACCCGCGGCGACGGTTTCGTGGGCGACGAGATCACGCGGAACGCCCGCCGCATGAAGGGCGTGGTACAGCGTCTGGATCAGCCGTTCTCGGGCGGCGTGCGGGGCGAAGTGATCATGCCGCATGCGGTATGGACGACGAAATACGCCGACAAGGCGAACTGCAGGAACGCGGCGAACGGCCTCATGCGGCGCAAGGACGGGGAGGGGGCGGAGGACCTGGAACTCGTCTGCTACGACGCGGCGGCGGCCGGAGACGACCGCTACTTCGCCGACGAACTCGCCAAGCTCGAATGGCTTTCGAAGCGGGGATTCCGGACCACCCCCACCGTAGTCCTCGCGTCGAGCGAGGACGTGGTCGCCTATCGCGAGAAGGTAGCCGAAGAGCGGCCGCGCCTCGACTACGATATCGACGGGCTCGTCGTGAAGGACCGCGACAGCGATATGGCCGACCTCCGCCGAGCCAGGCCCGAACGCCAGATAGCCTTCAAATTCGATCTGGAGGCGGCCGTTTCCGTGCTCCGGGCCGTGGAATGGAGCGAATCGGGGGCCACCTATACTCCCATCGGCATCGTGGACCCCGTGCGCCTCGCGGGCACCACGGTCCAGCGGGCGAACCTCAACAATCCCGACATGATCCGCGCCATGGGCCTCAAGATCGGCTCGCGCGTCGTGGTCGTGAAGCGCGGAGAGATCATTCCCAAGATCGAGCGCCTCGCCGATACGGCCGCCGATACGGCCGCGTCAGCGGACGCCGATACGGACGCCGATACGGCCGCGTCAACGGCCGCCGGTTCCGCTGAGGAACTCCGAACGGAGGCGCTCCGCGAGATCGATTTCCCGGTCTCCTGCGGCACCTGCGGGACGGCTCTTACCGACGGCGGCACCCGCCTCTTCTGTCCGAATCCCGCCTGTCCGAAACGGCTCCACCACCGCATCGAAAAATGGATCTCGGTGCTCGACGTGCGGGAATTCGGCGACAAGCTCCTCAGGCGCCTCTACGAGTCGGGCCGCCTGGCGCGGATCGCCGATCTGTATACCCTGGAAGCGGAAGAGCTCTCCGAGATGGACCGGATGGGCGAGCTTTCCGCGGCCAAGGTCATCCGTCACCTCAAGACTCCGCGCGTCCTGTCTCTCGCGGCCTTCGTCGCGGGCTTCGACCTGGAGGGGGTGGGCGAGACCATCATGGAGAAGGTCGTCGGCGCGGGCTTCGATACGCTGGAGAAGCTGCGGGCCGCAACGGTGGAAGAGGTGGCGAAGGTCCACGGCCTCGGCGAGATCACCGCGCGCACCATCGTGGAAGGAATCGCGGAGACGGCGAGCGACATGGACGCCACGCTCCGCTCCGGCGTCGTTTCCATCTCCCCGCCGCCATCGGCCGAGGAGACGCCGCTCCGCGGTCTTTCCTTCTGCTTCACCGGCGAGCTCGTTTCCATGAAACGGGGGGAGGCGGAGGCGCGAATCAAGGCGCTCGGCGCGCTCGCGAAGAGTTCTGTCACCAAAGATCTCAGCTACCTCGTCACGAACGATCCGCAGTCGGGTTCCTCAAAAAACGAGAAGGCGCGCAAACTCGGCGTGGCCATACTGGACGAGGAAGCTTTCCTCGCGGTCCTGGCCGATCCCGCGGCCGCCCGATCCCCGACCGGAGACGGGGCGGGGACCGGAGCGGCGGGTAACCCCGCGACCGGAGGCGGCCAGGGCGAGCTGTTCGCCGGAGACGACGCATGACGCGAGGATCGCGATCGCGTTCCGGAAGGATCCTCCACCACCTCCTCGTCTCCGCGGTACTCCTCGCGGTGGTCCTCGCGGGACTCCTGGCCTTCACCGTTCTCCACCGCCGCTCGATCATCGCGCGGCTCGAGGACCGGATCGATCTCCTCAAGGCCGAGTTCGTCCCGCTCCGCTTCATGGTCCTCTCGCGGAGCGACGCGGCCGTTTCGGCCCGCTTCCGCTTCTACGACGCGGACGGCGCCGAAATCTCTTCTTTCGAGCGATCGTGGAACGGATCGGAACTTTCCATCGATTCGCTCGTGGTCCCGGTGGGAGAGCGGGCCCTCGTCTTCCCGTCCCGCGTCTTCACCGACCTCGTTCCCCCGCGCCGGGGCACGGAGCTTTTCGCGTATTACGACCGCGGCGGATTTCCCGCGATCTTCCAGTCCGCCGCCCTGGACCGGACTGCCCGCTCCGCCCTGACGGATCTCTTCGGCCGCGTTCGGTCCGCCGAACGCGGCGACGAAACAGCGGCCGAGGGGCGGGCCGCCTCACGGACGGATCGCCTGCTCAAAGCGGCCTTCGGAAGCGCGGTTCATGACCTCAAACGGCTCCGCTCATTCGAGGTGGGCGCGGTCTACGCCCTCGTCGCCCGTACGGACGGCGGCATAGAGATCATTCGGGAATAAGGAGCTCGTCATGGAAGGCAATCCCGCGGCGCTCATGGAAATCGTCAAGAGGCTCTCTTCCGTTATCGTCTTCCTTTTCACGACCCGCGTCGGGCTCCTCTCCCTCGCGGCCATCTCCTTCCTCGCGATCGGTCTCCGCGTGGCGACGGCCGTACGGACGGCGGCGCTCGCCGAACGGGCGGCCTCCGCGCGCCTCACGCCCGCTGGAGCCTTCCTCGCGGCCTTCGACGCGGCATCGAGCCTCGCCGGCCGACTCGTCGCCCTTCTGCCGACGCTCGCCCTCCTGGCCGTCGCGGCGCTCTCCATCGCTGCGGTGGGGCGGACCGTCGAGCGATTGGAAGAGGCCGCGGCTGCCGCCCAGCGCATCCGGGAACTCCGCGCGGTCGTCCGGAACCTGGAACGCAGCGTCAAGGTCGCGGAGGTCAAGGTGCTTTCGCGTTCACTCGGAAAGACGCGCCTTTCCCTGGCCTATTTCGATCCCGCCGCTCCCGGGAGCCGGATCGGGGAACGCGAGCTGGAGATCGCGGGCAGCGATATCTACTTCGACGCGGTCGTGCTCAACTTCCGGTATTCGGAGATCGAAGAAGGCCGCGAGACCAATCTCGCCATCCCCTACCGCGTGTTCTCCGACGAGGTGCCGCAAGCGGAGGGCATCCCGCTCGGCGCCTTCGACGCGGAAGGAGTCCCCTACGCCTTCCACCGCGCGGACGAAGATGTTTACGGCCTCGCGCCCGCGGTCTACCGGGAACGCCTCGCCGAACTCATGGAGATCGCCAAGACCGACGCAGCCTCGCGGAAGGAGGGCATCGTCCGTTCTCTTTACGGCGCGGCGGTCCACAAGCGCGTCCAGGCCGGCGACGCGCTGGAAATCCGCATCGAAGCTTCAGGCGGCATGACCGTTAAGGAACGTTTCCCCTTTTGATCGATATCCGTGCGGCGATCGCCGCGACGGGCCTGCCGCTCGTCCCCTACCTGGATCGGATCGCCCCGACTTGGCCGGCCGCCGCGTAGCGGTGGTCCGCGCCGATCCGGGTAGCGGCAAGTCCACCCTCGTCCCTCTCGAGCTCGCCGCTTCCGCCGTCTTCGGCGGAGGTAAAATCGTCATGCTCGAACCGCGGAGGGTCGCGGCCGTCGGCGTAGCCGCCCGTATGGCGGAACTCCTCGGCGAGGCGATCGGGGAGACTGTAGGCTATTCGGTCCGCCTGGAACGGAAGGTTTCGGCCAGGACGAGGGTGGAGGTGGTCACCGAGGGCCTTCTCACCCGCAGGCTCCTCTCCGATCCCGGCCTGGAGGGGGTCTCGGTCCTCATCTTCGACGAGTACCACGAGCGGTCCGTCGCCGCGGATCTCGCGCTCGCCCTGGCCTTGGATCTCAGGCGGCTCCGGAGCGACCTCGCCGTGCTCGTCATGTCCGCGACCATGGATGCCGAAAGGGTAGCCCTCTTCCTGGAAGAGGGCGGCGGGAAGGTTCCGATGATCGATTGCCCTTTCAGGCCCTTCCCGGTGGAGATCTTCCATAGGCCGCTCGGCGGCCGCGGACGGCTCGGCGACGAGGTCGGCTCGGCCGTCGCGGCAGTGCTTGCCGCCGACGAGGGGGACGGCGACGCCCTCGTCTTCCTGCCGGGCAGGCGGGAGATCGAGGACGCCGCTGCCGTCCTCTTCCGCACGCCCGTCGCCGGCAGTATCGAGCTTCTCAAGCTCCACGGCTCGCTCCCCCTGGCTGATCAGAGGCGAATCGTCGCGCCGCAGCCCGAGAGGGGGCAGCGGGCGGGAAAGCGCAGGGTCATCCTATCCACGAACATAGCCGAGACGAGCCTCACGGTGAGCGGCGTGAAAGTGGTGGTGGATTCCGGCTACGTGCGCTTGGAGCGGTACCACCTGGGCGCGGCCATGGACCGCCTCTCGCTGGAGAACGCGAGCCTCCGCTCCGCCGACCAGCGCGCGGGGCGCGCGGGACGTCTCGGGCCCGGGCGCTGCATCCGCCTCTGGGCCGAAGGCTCGTCCAGGCCGACTGACACGGAGAGCGAAATCCTCCGCGTGGAACTTTCTTCCCTCGTGCTGGACTGCGCCCTCTGGGGCGTCCGCGACCGGCTCGCGTTGCCCTGGTTCGAGCCGCCTCCCGATTCCGCTTGGCTCGCGGCCGTCGAACTGCTACGCTCCCTCGGCGCTTTGGACGATTCCGGCGGACCGA
>JAEWSV010000288.1 GCA_023398155.1 Spirochaetota bacterium | reverse complement strand
GCCGAGCAGAACCCGTTGATGGCGTAGATCGTGATCTTGGTCCGCGCCACGGGGAGTCCCATGAGGATGGCCGACTGCTCGTTGCCGCCGATGGCGTAGACCGTGCGCCCGAACTTCGTGTACCGGGCCACGACGAGTCCGGCGACGAGCACGATGAGGGCCAGGACCGCGCTGACGCTCAGCGAGTTTTCCCCGACGACGTTGACCCTCGCCATCGACATGTTCATGAAGAACTCGTCGGAGATCGTGATCGTATCTATGCTGATCACGTAGCAGAGGCCCCGGGCCAAATACATACCGGCGAGCGTAATGATGAACGGCGGCAGGTCGAAGGCCTGGATGATGTACCCCATGAACAGCCCGAGAGCGGTACCCGCGAGCAGGACCGCGGGGATGACGACCACCGGGCTCATCTGGGCTTTCGTCAGCATGCTGGATGCGATCATCGTGCAAAGCGCCAGGACGGAGCCGACCGAAAGATCGATACCGCCCGAGATGATGACGAAGGTCATTCCCACGCCGAGGATCAGGAGATACGCGTTGTCGATGAAGAGGTTCAGGAAGTTCTGCACGGACATGAAGCCCGGGAACGCGATGGAACCGGCCGCGAACATGGCGATGAAGAGGACGATGGTAGCCAGCGTCGGGATGTTCGTAGCGTTGATGAGCGCTCGCTTTTTCATGCCGCAAGCTCCTTCCGACCGAAGAAGGCCGCGATTCGTGCCCTGAGCTTTTCGGACTGCAGGAGGCTCACGATGAGGAGGACGATGGCCTTCACGACCTGCGATATCTCGGGCGGCACGTTGAAGGCGTAGATGGTGGTGGTCAGGGTCTGGATGATCAGGGCGCCGATCATGCTTCCCATGAGATAGAATTTTCCGCCGTTCATGGAGGTGCCGCCGATGACGACCGCGAGGATGGCGTCCAGCTCGTAGAGGTTGCCGGCGTTATTGCCGTCGGCCGCTTCCGAGTTCGCGCACACGATGATGCCCGCGACGCCGGCGCAGAAGCCGCAGAACGCGTAGGTCCAAAACTTGACCCGCTTGGAGTTGATGCCAGAAAAGTGCGTCGCCGTGGGGTTGATGCCGACCGACTCTATGAAGAGGCCGAGCGCGGTCTTCCGCGCCATGAGCATCGTCAGCGCGAGTACCCCGGCGACGATGAAGATGGCGACCGGCAGGGTGAGCACGTAGCCCGAGCCCCAGAAGAAGAAGTCGTCGTTGTAGAGCCAGATGATCTGCGCGTTCGTGAGGACCATGGCGATGCCGCGGCCCGCCACGGAAAGGATGAGGGTCGCGATCATCGGCTGCATGCCGACCCACGAAACGAGCATTCCGTTCCACATGCCCGCGAGCACGGACACGCCGAGGGCCGCGGCCATGGCCATCCAGATCGGGTATTTGGGCACGCCGGCCAGGTCGCCGCCGATCATGATGGCGGCCATGCCGGCGGAAATCGCCACGATGGAGCCGACCGAGATGTCGATGCCCTTGGTGGCAATGACCAGGGTAAGGCCGATGGCCAGGAGCATGATGGGCGCGGCGTTCTTGATGATGTCGATCAAGTTGCCGTACAGATGCCCTTCCTTAATCTCCAGGCGGAAGAAGTTGGGCGTGAAGAATAGGTTGAAGAGAAGGAGGAAAGCCAGGGCGATGATGGGCCACAGGAGATTGCTGCGGCCGGAGAAGAACCGTTTTGCCATACTCACAACCCTCCGGCGATGGCGCGCATGATGTTACTTTCGCTGACGGCTTCGCCGCTCAGCTCGCCGATCTTCGCTTTATCCTTGAGGACGGCGATCCGGTTGCAACAGCGGACGATCTCCTCGAACTCGGAAGAGATGAAGATGAGCCCCATGCCCTTCCGCGAGAGGTCCAGGATCAACTCCATGATCTCCAGCTTCGCGCCGACGTCGATGCCGCGCGTCGGCTCGTCCAGGATGAGGAGGTTGGGTTCGGTGACGAGCCAGCGGGCGAGCATCATCTTCTGCTGATTGCCGCCGGAGAGTTGCTTCGCCGCGCTGTTGGGGCTCGGCGTCTTGATGCCGAGGGATTTGATGAGTTTCTCGGCGATCTCGGTCTGCTTTTTCAGGGGGATGTAGCGGAGGATGCCTTTCCTGCCCTGCAGGGCCAGGATGATGTTTTCGCGGACGGAGAGCTCGGCGAGGATTCCCTCGCTCTTGCGGTCCTCGGAGCAGAAGCCCATACCGGCCCTGACCGCGTGTTCGGGGGAGCCGACGTTCGCCTTCTTGCCCTTGATGCGCACTTCGCCCTCCGCACCGCGGTCGATGCCGAAGAGGAGTCGGGCCATTTCCGTGCGGCCGGAACCCAGAAGCCCCGCGAGGCCGAGCACGTCGCCCTCCTCAAGGTCCAAATCAAATGGAGCCACCGACCCTTTGAGGCCGAGGCCCTTTACGGAGAGGAGATCCTTGCCCTTCTCCCCGGGCGCTCGCGGCGCGGCTTTTCCGCCCTGCGATACTTGGCTGAATTCGGTAAGTTCCTTACCGAGCATCTTCGCGATCAAGTCTATCTTCGGCAGCTCCGCGGCCGGGAACTCGCCGCAGTGGACGCCGTTACGTAAAATGGTGATCCGGTCGGATATGCTGTAGGTCTGGTCAAGGAAGTGGGTGATGAAGAGGATGGCCATGCCTTCATCCCGTAGCTTCTTGATGACGCTGAACAGCTGCGCCACCTCGTTCTCGTCCAAGCTGGAGGTGGGTTCGTCCAGGATGAGGACCTTGGCGGAGATCCCCAGGACGCGCGCGATGGCCACCATCTGTTGGATGGCGACCGAGTAGGAAGAAAGTATCTGGGTCACGTCGACGGAAATGTTGAGCCGACCGAGGAGCTCCTCCGCCTGCCTATTGAGCGTCTTCCAATCGATCTTTCCTAATTTCATGGGCTGGCGCCCGATGAAGATATTTTCAGCGACGGTGAGGTTCGGGCAGAGGTTCACTTCCTGGTAGACCGTGCTGATCCCCAGTTTTTGGGCCGCGAGCGGCGAGTCGGGCTGTATCGGTTTGCCCTGGTAATAAATATGGCCCGCGTCTTGCTTGTAAACGCCTGTGATTATCTTGACCAAGGTGGACTTGCCGGCGCCGTTCTGTCCCATGACGGCATGGACTTCACCCGCATTGAGACGAAAATTGACATCCTGCAGCGCCTGAACGCCGGGGAACGATTTGCTGATCCCCCTCATTTCCAGTACGGGAATCGTATTGGGCATTCCATGCCTCCCTCATTGTCCGCTATTGTAGCATGCTCGCTTTATGGGCGAGCCGACCCGGAGGCCGGGCCGGCTCGCGTTCGTCAGGAAAAATACCGTTCTTTCTTCGGATCAGTACTGGCGGGTCGGCAGCGCCGCGGCGGCGTTCGTCTCGTCGAAGAGGCCTTCGATCGTGTTGATCTTGGCGGGGAGCGTCTTCCCGTCGCGGAGATCGTACACGGCCTGGAGAGCCTGCGGTCCGAGGAGCGGGCTGCACTCTACGGTGCAGTTCATCTCGCCGGCGACGATGGCTTCGAAGGCGCCCTTCACGGCGTCTACGCCGATGATGATGATGTCTTTACCGGGCTTCAGGCCGGCTTCCTTGATGGCCTGGATGGCGCCGAGCGCCATGCCGTCGTTGTGGGCATAGAGGACCTGGATGGTCTTGTCGGCCTTGAGGAAGGCTTCCATGACGGCCTTGCCTTCGGCGACGGTGAAGTTACCGGTCTGGGAGCGGGTGATCTTCCAGTTGGGGAACTTGGCCATGCCGTTCTCGAAGCCTTTCTTGCGCTCGATGGCGGGGGCGGAACCGGTCGTGCCCTGGAGCTCGACGATGTTGATCGGCTTGCCGGCCATGCCTTTCTT
>JAEWSV010000274.1 GCA_023398155.1 Spirochaetota bacterium | reverse complement strand
GGGTAGGGACCTGGTGCTGGAGCGGGACGACGCGGACGCGCTGGCGCGCGACTTCGACCGCTTCGGAGAGGTGGCGGTCATCGACCTGGACGCCGCCCTCGGTTCGGGCTCCAACGACGGTCTCGTGAAATCCTTGATCCGCAAGTGCGACTGCCGCGTGGGCGGCGGGATCAAGACCGTGGAGCGGGCGGCCGAGCTCGTGAGCCTCGGGGCCAAGAAGGTCATCGTCGGCTCGGTCGCCTTCCGGGACCCGGCCAAGAAGGGCGCGGGAGAAGCGGGCGGCCCTGCCGGAGGCGGAGAGTTCGCGGTGCAGACCGCCTTCCTGGAGAAGCTCGCGAAGAAGATCGGTAGGGATCGCGTGATCGTGGCCGTGGATGCCCGCGAGGGAAAAATCGTGGTGGACGGCTGGAAGACCGAAACCGGCCTGGACCTCTATGAGGCGGCGAAAGCCGTGGAGCCGTACGCCATCGAACTCCTCTTCACCTGCACCGAGCGCGAGGGGACCCTGACGGGCATAAACCTGGAGCAGGTTAAGAAACTCCGCGAATCGGTGTCCTGCGCGGTCACCGTGGCGGGCGGCGTCACGACCGTCGACGAGATCGAGGCCATCGCCGCGCTCGGCTGCGACGTGCAGCTCGGCATGGCGCTCTACACGGGTAAGGTCGCGCTGGCGGACGCCTTCGTCCGTTCGCTCGATTGGAAGAAGGCGGACCTGCTGCCCGTCATCGCCCAGTCGGCGGACGGACAAGTCCTCATGACCGGCTTCGCCGACCGGGAAGCCGTGGCGGAGAGCTTCAGCCGCGGGAACCTCTGCCTCCACAGCCGGAGCAGGAATAAGCTCTGGATGAAGGGCGAGACCTCGGGCAATACCCTGCGCCTCGTCCGCATGCGGACCGACTGCGACCGGGACGCCCTCCTCGCCACGGTGGAGCCGGCGGGACCCACCTGCCATACGGGCGCGTGGACCTGCTTCGGCGACCGCAAGTACACCTGGGAATTCCTCCAGTCCATCGTGACCGAGCGGTTCCGCAATCCCGTTCCCGGCTCCTACACCGCCACCCTGGACGACGAGCGCGTCCGCGAGAAGGTGATGGAGGAGGCGGAGGAAGTCTGTACCGCCAAGACCCACGACGAGACGGTATGGGAAGTTGCCGATCTCCTCTATTTCACCACCGTGCTCATGACCCGGTCCGGCGTGACCGTCGCCGAGGTCATGGCCGAGCTTGACCGGAGACACAAGAAATGAGCGTGTATTGGAACGACCGCGTGCGCTCCATCGACCCCTACGTACCGGGGGAGCAGCCGCGCGACCGGAAGTACGTCAAACTCAATACGAACGAGAACCCGTACCCGCCTTCTCCTAAGACCCTGGAGGCGATCAGGACCGCGGCCGCGGACTCGCTCCGGCTCTATTCGGACCCCGTCTGCCTGGACCTCCGGAAGGCCATCGCCGAGCGTTACGGCACCGTCGCGGAGCGCGTCTTCGTCGGCAACGGATCGGACGAGATCCTCGCCTTCGCCTTCGGGGCGTTCTATGGCGAGCGGAGCGGAGGCGGCGCTGCGGGCGCCGCCGACGAGGATGGCGCCGCAACGGCCGCGCCCCTGCTTTTTCCCGACATCACGTACAGCTTCTACCCCGTCTACGCCAAGCTTTGGAACATACCGTACGAGACGGTACCGCTCCGGAAAGACTTCGTCCTCCGCGTCGAGGATTATCTCCGGCCTTCGGGCGGCGTGGCCTTCCCGAACCCGAACGCGCCGACGAGCCGGGCTCTGTCCCTCGCGGAGGTGCTCTCGGTGGTGGATTACCAGGCGAAGGCGGATCGGGTTGTGCTCGTGGACGAGGCGTACGTGGACTTCGGCGCCGAATCGGCGGTGCCCTACGTGGCGAGTCGGCCGAACCTCCTCACCGTGCACACGCTCTCCAAGTCGCGCTCGCTCGCCGGGCTCCGAGTGGGGTTCGCCATCGGCCAGGAAGAGTTGATCGAAGGGCTCAACCGCGTGAAGGATTCCTTCAACTCGTACACGCTGGACCGCTGCGCCTTGGCCGGCGCGGCCGCCGCGATGGTCGATTCGGCCTATTACGACGAGGTGAACGCCCGGGTCGTGGCCTCCCGGGAGCGGACGGCGGCAGCATTGGCGCGACTCGGCTTCTCCGTCGTCCCCTCGAGCGCCAACTTCCTCTTCGTCTCGCACCCCGCGGTAGCCGGCGAAGTCCTCTTCAAAGGGCTCCGCGAACGCGGCATCCTGGTCCGCTGGTTCAAGAAACCGCGGATCGAGGACTGGCTCCGCGTCAGCGTCGGCACCGATGAGGATATGGCCGCCTTCCTGGCCGCCTGCGAAGCGCTGACCGCAGGCAAATGACTACTGAAGCAATCTCGCGCAGAGGCGCAAAGGCGCCAGGGAATAAATGATGACAATAATCGAAGCGGCGAAATGGGAAGGTCTGGGGGCGGCGCCCCCGGAAGCGGCGGGAGCGGAGGCGGCGGCCGCCGGGACGGCGGACGCGGAAAAGGTCGAGGCGGCCGTGGCCTCAATCATAGCCGCGGTCCGCTCGGAGGGCGACGCGGCGGTGAAGCGCTTCGCCGCCAAGTTCGACCGGTCCTCCCCCGAGCGGCTCGAAGTTCCCATCGCGGCGGCTCGCGAGGCCCTCGCGGAGCTCCGCGCGGCCGAGCCGGACTTGGTCGAGGCGCTGGAATTCGCCGCGGCCAACATCGAGCGCTTCGCCCGGGCGCAGCGGGAACAGCTGCGCGACTTCGAGATCGAGATCGGAAGCGGGCTTTTCACCGGCCAACGGGTGATTCCGGTGAGCAACGCCGCCGTCTACGTGCCGGGCGGCCGCTTCCCCCTCGTGTCCACCGTTCTCATGGGCGTCGTACCCGCCCTCGCCGCCGGCGTGGGCGAGGTGATCCTGGCTTCTCCTCCGCTCGCGGACGGCCTCCCCGATCGGCGCATCCTGGCCGCGGCCGCCTTGGCGGGCGCGCACCGCGTCTTCGCGATAGGCGGCGCCCAGGCCGTCGCAGCCTTTGCGCTCGGCACCGAGTCGGTTCCCCGCGTCGACGTAGTCGTGGGGCCGGGCAACAAGTTCGTGGCCGCTGCCAAGCGCCGCCTCTTCGGAGAAGTCGGCATCGACTTCGTCGCCGGCCCGACGGACGTGCTCGTGATCGCCGACGCGGCGGCCGACGCCGACCTCGTCGCCGCCGACCTCCTTGCCCAGGCCGAGCACGACCCCGACGCCCGCGCCCGCGCCCTCGTGCCGAGCGAGGCTTTCGCGGAGAAGGTGGCCGCGGCCGTGGAAGCGCGCCTCCCGCGGTTGTCCACGGCGGAGACGGCGGCGGCGTCCCTCGCCGCGGGCGGCGTCCTCCTCGTCTATTCCACGGCGGACGAAGCGATAGCGGTCGCCGACCGGATCGCCCCCGAGCACCTCGAGCTCCACGTCGATCGTCCCGAGTCGTGGGTGAGCCGGTTCCGCAACTACGGGTCCCTCTTCATCGGCTCGCGGGCGGCGGAAGTCCTCGGAGACTATTCGGCGGGCATCAACCACACGCTGCCCACCTCCGGCAGCGCCCGGTTCACGGGCGGCTTGTCGGTCCGCCACTTCCTCAAGGTGGTCACGACCCTGCGCGGCGGCGAGGGGGAGGCGTACCGCGCCGCGCGGGAAGCCGCGATGCGCATCGCTCGGGCCGAGGGGCTCGCGGGTCACGAGGAGAGCGCGAAAGCCCGATAGACGGTCGTACGCGCGGCCCGTCGGCCGAGGGGCTCGCGTCGCACCCGTAGGGTGCGCAGTCACGAGGAAAGCGCGAAAGCCCGATAGATGGTCGTTGCGAGCGGCTCGTCGGCCGAGGGGCTCGCGGGGCACCCGTAGGGTGCGCGGCCGGTAAAGCTGAGGAAATCGAACATCGATCGCGATTTCTCCCCGCTTGCCGGTCTCTCCGATCGGTCCGATACTGAGACCACGGAGGCGTCGCCAGAGGAGAACAACATGAGAATACCACGCGCGATGATCGCATCGGCCGTCTTGTCCGTCCTGGGCGTCGCCCTCCTCTTCGCTTCCGGCGAGCGGGATCCGCAGCGCAGGTCGCCCCCTAAGGTTACGCTCACCTTCCGCCATATTTGGATCGCCGAGCATGACGATGTCATCCGGCATATCTTCACCGATACGCTCAAGCGGCTCCAGGAGGACAATCCCTGGATCAACATCGAGATATCCGCCATGGACCAGGAGATCCACCGCCAACAGAAACTTAAGGTGGAGATGGTCACCGGCAATCCGCCCGACGTTTTCGTGCTCTGGGGGGGATCGGAGATCGATCCGTATATACGGGCCGGCCGCATGATGGACCTGACCGACTTCCTGGAGGCGTCGGGCCTCCGTGACCGGTTCGTGGACCTTTCGATGTGGGAGCGCGACGGCCGCGTGTACGGACTCCCCCTGGAGGGGTTCTGCGAGGCGATCTACTACAACAAGGAACTCTTCCGCAAAGCCGGCGTGGCCGTTCCCAAGACGACCGACGAGCTCCTCGCCGTATGCGCGGCGCTCAAGAAGGCGGGGACAACGCCGTTCGCCCTCGGAAACCGGGACAAATGGCCCGCCGTCATGGTCTACCAGTATTGCCTCAATCGATCCGCGGGCATCGGGGCGCTGCGGTCGCTCCTGGCGGGTTCCGGCTCCTGGACCTCGCCCGCCTATCAGCGGGGGACGGAACTGTTCGCCGACCTCGTCCGGCTCGGAGCTTTCACCTCGGGGGCGAATTCCCTACCGTACGTCCAGCAGGGTACCTCGTTCATCCGCGGGGAGGCCGCCATGGTGGTGGCGGGCAGTTGGGACGCCGAGCGCTTCGGCATGTCGCCTATTTCCGAAAAGATCGGATGCTTTCCGTTCCCCGCCATGAAGGGAGGGTGGGGGGACCAACACGATCTTTGCGCCGGCTTCTCTTTCGGCCTCGGCTTCTCCGCGGCGATATCGGCGGAGAAGAAAGCGGCCATCGAGGCCTTCATCTCGGCGGTCTATAGCGAGGCCGTCCAATCTCGCTACGTGTACGAGGCCGCGCGCGTCCCCTCGATGAAGATACCCCTCGATCCGACTCGGCTCGGAAACCCGGTATTCGCGGCGACGCTCGAGCTCCTCGGCGGCGCGTCGCGGACCTGGCCGGCGTACGACGGCCTCCTGCCGCCGGACATCAACCAAGCGGTGAACGACGCCGTCCAGCGGCTCGTGGCGGGCGGCGATAGCCGAAAAATCCTGGAAGATATCCAGGCCGTCCAGGACCGCCTCCGCGAGGAGCGGTGATACAATACGATGATGATCTCGATGCAACGACGGCTTACGGGCGCCTACCTCATCTTCATCGTCCTCCCCATCCTCTTCTCCGGAAGCGTCTTCTATTCGGTCTCCACTTCCATTTTCAGGACTATCTCGGAACGGCAAGCCGTGCAGATGCTCAAGGCGACGGACCTCGCGCTCAGGACCGCCCTACGGGAGATAGACGTGGTCTCCGACCTGGTCATCGCCTCGGAGACCACCCAACGGTTCGTGAACAGCCAGAACCGCAGCGAGATCGTCGATACCCTCGCCCTCCAGGCGATGCGGCGGCAGGTCATCGCGATCCTGACGCGGAACGGCCGCATACGCGGGGCGGCGCTCTACGGCAAGGACCGGCTCCTCCTGGAGTACGGGATACGCGACGCCGTCTCCTACGAACGCTTCTCCTCCCTCTACTCCTTCCATGAGGCGCTCAAGGCCGCGGGCCGGCCGATCTGGCTCGGGTCGTTGGAAAACGCCGGGCTCGTGGGGGAGAATATCGAGTTGTCGAAGGATAACAAGCCGGCAATGCTCTCCCAAGTCCGGGTCATGAAGGACCTCTATACCTTGGAGGACATCGGCTACCTCGTCATCCACGTGGAACCAGCCGTCATCGAGAACCTCTTCTTCGAATTGTTCCAGGGAGAGAAGGACGGCGTGTTCCTCCTCAACAGGGGCGGCCTCGCCCTCTTCGGGAACGATAAGGGCATGGTGGGTCGCCTTATCCCCCTGTTCGAGGAGACGCGGCTCGGCGAACCCAGGGCGGGGGCGTTCATGACGCGGTGGAACGGCGAACCGATGCTCGCCTCCTACGTGCGGTCCGACACCGGCTGGATACTGGGGTCGCTCACCTCGTGGCAGAGCCTCGTGCGGACGGGCGCCTGGTTCCGTACGGCCACGATCGCCCTGTTCCTGCCGGTGCTCGGCCTCGCCTTCTTCTTCAACTTCTTTTTCATGCGGAGGTTCACCTCCTTCGTCGACCTCCTGTCCCGCGCGATGCACCGCTTGCGCGGGGGCGATCTCGCGGTACGCCTGGAGGCGGTTAAAGGAGAGAAATTCGCCCTGCTCAGGGAAGACTTCAACTCCATGGCGGAGCGGATCGGCCAATTGGTGGCTCGTATCGAGTACGAGCAGGCGGTGAAGAAGGAAGCTGAGTTCCGCATGCTCCAGGCCCAGATCAAGCCCCACTTCCTCTACAACACCCTGGAATCCATCAACGCCTTGGCTTCCCTGAACGGCCAGAAGGACATCCACCAGATCACGGTCAACCTCGGCAAGCTGCTCCGGCTCAGCATCTCGCGGGAAGCTTATTCCTCCGTCGCCGACGAGATAGCCCACGTTAAATCGTACCTGGAGATACAGAAGATCCGGTATAACCATCGCTTCGAGTACGCCCTGGATTGCGATCCCCGCCTTTCGCGGTTCCGGGTGATAAAGCTCATCCTCCAGCCCATCGTGGAAAATTCCCTCTACCATGGTCTGGATTCCATGGAGACGGGCGGCAGGATCTGGATTTCCGGAACGCTTGAAGGCGAGGGGAAGGTCGGCGTCTTCACGGTTCGGGACAACGGCACGGGCGTCGGGAACGAGGTGCTGGAATCCATCGCGGTTGAGGCGGTCCGCCGTTCCGCCAAGGTCGCCATACCGGAGTCGCTCGGGGCCGAAGCGGTCGCTGAGGAAACCGAAGGCCCCGCCCTCGGCCACGGCATCCTGAGCGTCTGGGAGCGGCTCGCCATCGCGTACGGGGCTGCGTACGGCCTGCGCATCTGCGATAACGGCGACGGAACTATCGTGAAGATACGGTTTCCCATCCAAGGAGGCTCCGCGTCATGAATAAAGTCATCATCGTGGACGACGAGGAATTGATCGCTTCCAACCTCGTCCATTCGGTGCCGTGGGAGGATATGGATTGCGTCGTCTCGGGCGACTTCCGTAACGGCAAGAAAGCCCTCGACTTCATCCGGTCCTCGGGCGCCGATATCGTAGTGTCCGACATCCGCATGCCGGTCATGGACGGCATCGAGCTCGCGAAGGCCTTGAGCGAGCTCATCGATCCGCCCCTCGTGATCTTCCTTACCGGTTTCGGCGAATTCGACTACGCGCGCGAGGCGATCCGGTACGGCGTATTCGATTACATCCTCAAGCCGATCGACTACGAGGAATTGGCCGAGGCCGTCTACGACGCCTGCGAGAAACTCGCCCGCGGACGCCGATTCGGCGAATCGGCGACCACGGGACTCCTCTACGACGTGCTCACGGGCGGCGAACTGCTCCTGGACCCCCCTTCCCGCATGAGCTCCTGCCTCTACGTAGAACTCTGCGCCGAGACGTCGGCCGGCGGCGACGACGTCCTCCTCCGGTGGCTCAAGGACCGCAAGCGCCTCAGGCCCATCATCTACGTCCTGAGCCTGGAGGAAGGCCGCCGGTCCCTCGTGTTCCTGGACGCCAAGGCCGAGGATCTGGAACGCGCGGAGCCGTTCCTCCTGGACGAGCTCTCCGCTCTCCTGCCGGCGAATACGAGCCTGGTATCGGGCGGCGTGTCGTCGTCCTGGCGCGACCTTCCGTCCCTCCGAGCCCGCGCGCTCGCGCAGTCGGAATGTAAGAGCGGAGAACGGACGCCGAGGCCGGCGGAAGCGCGGACCGACCGCATCCTGGACAAGGTGAACGATTTCATCGTGTCCCACTACGGCGAGTGCATCGGCGTCGAACAGATCGCCGACGGCGTGGGCCTCAGCGTCGGTTACCTGAGCCTCATCTTCAAGGAACGGTACGGGGTGACCATCCTCAAGCGCCTCACCGCCCTCAGGATAGAGAAGGCGAAGGCCCTACTCGGGGATCCATGGCTCCGCGCGCACGAGGTCGCCGCCTCCGTGGGGTACCGCGATTACCGGCACTTCTCCCAGGTCTTCAAGAAGCACGTCGGCTGCACCTTGATGGAATACCGCGAATGGTTGCGCGGTTCCTCTTCTGCGACGCTCCGGACCGCCGGCGCGGCCCTTTCCGAAGCCGCACTCGGCGAGGACGGGGAGGAGGACGCCGCCTCCGGAAACGAAGTCCCCATGTCCGATGAGGCCGATGTCCCGAAGTCTCTCCGATAACGTACGCTCGCGAACGTTTGTTCGCGAATGCCGGTTCGATCCGACCTGAAGAATTCGAACACTCACCGTCGAAACACAACAATTGTCCGTTCATCCGTTGGGCCTGATACTGATCCTGCGCTGCCGCAAACGGTTGCGCAGGGTTGGTTGATGCAATTCAGCAACCAACGATGGACGGGGAGGAGTCGTGGCGACGGGTAACGAGACAGGCAGACGAAACGCGCAGCGGATCGTGAAGACCATCTGGAAGAACCCGATGATCAGCCGCGGCGAGATAGCCGACCGGCTCAAGCTTGAACGTTCCACGATCACCCTCCAGGTAAGCCGTCTCCTCGACCTCGGTCTCGTCTCCGAATTGAGCGAGGGGCGAGCGGGGCCGAACGGCGGCCGAAGACCCATCCAGCTCGGCATAAATAAAGACTACGGCTATGTCCTCGGCATCGATTCGCGGTCCGATTCGTACGCCGTGGTCGCCATGAACATGGCCGGAGAAACGCTCCGCTACCGGAGGGAGGAAAGCCCGTTCGCCTCCGAGCCGATCTCCTTCGCGGAACAGGTCGAGGGCATCGCCCGTTCGTTCGCGGGGGACCTGGGCGGCGGAAGGCTGCTCGGAGTCGGCCTCGCCGCGGGAAGCGAAGCGGCGGGCGGAATGGGGGAGCTCGTCTCCGCTCGCTTGGGGGCGAGCGTGGCCGTGGCCACCGGGGCGCAGTGTTGCGCGTGGGGAGAGCTCGCCTTCCGCAAGGCCGACGGGCCGATGAATTTCCTTTTCGCCCTGGTCCGTTCCAGGGACGACGGGCGCATCCCGATGGCCCATCGCCGGACCGATTTGGACCTGGGGATCGTGATAGACGGCAAGGTGCATGCCGGCAGCGAGTTGTCGCCCGTCCAGCCGCACGGGGCCTATCGGTCGCCTTCGTCCCTCGCCCGCCACCTCGCGCTGTTCGCGAACGCGTTCGTGTTCGACACGGTGTTCGTCGGCGGGGACGTCGGACGGCTCGGCGACGGCTTTCTGAAGACGTTGGAGAACGAAATGGCGCGCGCCCGCTCGGTACCTTCCGTCGCGCCGCGGAAAGCGGCCTACGCGACGCTCGGAGATCGGGCGGTCGCGTACGGGGCCGCGGGCATGCAGATATACCGGATTTTCTCCCGGATCGAATCATAGATTCGCCGAATCTTTGATTCGCCGAATCTTTGATTCGCCCAAGTATCGATTCGCAGGGATAAAGCTTTTAGGAGTGTGTGATGGGATCGAAGGAAACCGCCCTCAAGTTGAAGAAACCGAGGACGAATTGGCAGCTCATCTCGATGTTGCTTCCCGGATTGGCGGCGCTCGCGGTGTTCAGCTACTTGCCGATGTTCGGGGTGTTCATAGCGTTCAAGAACATCAATTACGCGAAAGGCTTCTTGGGCAGTCCCTGGGTCGGTTTCGCCAATTTCGAGTTCTTCTTCAAGACTCCCGACGCGTTCAGGATCATGCGGAACACGGTGCTCTACAACCTGGCCTTCATCGTCCTGGACGTGATCATCCCGGTAACCATCGCCATCATGCTGGATCGCATGAAGCGGAAGAGCGCGAGCCGGGTCTACCAAGGCATCATGTTCCTGCCCTATTTCTTCTCTTGGATCGTCATCAGCCAGCTCGGCTTCGCCTTCCTCTCGGTCGACATGGGGTTCATCAACAAGGGCATCCTTGAGCCGCTCGGCATGGAGCCGGTGAGCTGGTACACCCAGAGGCAGTTCTGGCCCTTCATCATCACCTTCGTGCACACGTGGAAGTACGCCGGCTACAACAGCGTGATCTATTTCGCGGCGCTCGCGGGAATCGATCCCGGGTATTTCGAAGCCGCCGCCATCGACGGTGCGACGGGGCTGCAGACGATCCGGCGGATCACGCT
>JAEWSV010000259.1 GCA_023398155.1 Spirochaetota bacterium | reverse complement strand
TTGACTTCCCAGAAGTCCTTGGCGTGATCGACCAGCTCATGCGCGGAGTCCAGGTTGAGCCATAGCTGGGGATCGGTTCCCAGCGCGTTGCCGATGAACTTGGCGGTTTCCACGGTCAGGGGGTCTTGTCGTTGAGCAGCTCGTTCACCGCTTTGAGGGACAGGTCGGTGATCTGGGCAAAATCTTCCTGGCTCCACCCCAAGTACACAAGCTCGTCTTTCAGCATCTCCCCCGGACCGATATTATGAAACGGTCGGATTTCTGCCCCGACCTCTCAGCTTACCTTTCGTAGTGCTCAGGTCGGGTCCACAATGGCGACCACGCCTACCTTCTTGTCGGGATCTTCCCATCTGTACTTCCGGGAAGAACCGGTCTCGTAGAGCTTTTTGAGTTCCGAATTATGAAACTCAACCTGTAAACATCACCTCATCGGCACCTTACTCTTGATCGTCTCCGCCCTCATCGGTAGTGGCCTTTCCTGGGGAGTTCTTCCAGGCTTTGCGTGGGGAATGCTTCGTAATATGTATCATTTTCCTGACAAACAAATCGATGGATCCTTACAATTTATTATATAGCATATACTTGCATCTATATTTTCCGAAACGCGGATAGACATCGACATCTGATACCTCAATCAGATTTTGTCTTTACATTTCTTTCGACTAGGGTAATATCAATAGGAACGGGCTTTCGCCTTTCTTCATAGCACAAGCACCGCGCCGCCATTTACTCAGAAAAATAAAAGATCGGTATTGCGCAATACCAGTTTTCGAGGTATATTTTATGGACGAGGCCTCCCCTGCTTTAGAATTTCTTGCCCGGCTCAAGCCGCTTCTTGAAGCGGGGGCGCTGAGGTTTGAGCCGCGGAATAGGAAAACCTGGGAGTTCATGCTGCGGGAAGGACTCGATGCGGAAGACGCCTTCGACATCATCGCGCAACTTGCTCCCGAGCACTACCAGTGGGGGCCTCGAAAGGATGACAATGGGACGGCAGGGGATGCTGTTCTTCTATCCGTATGCGGAGTTGTTTGAACCTTTCGAACGGATAGAATTATACATCAAGTTGAAAATATGGACCGATGCCGACGGAGATGTCGGTAGCGTGATGTCGTTTCACGAAGAGGGGATCATATGATCGCTCGAATGCCCTGCTCGCGTTGTGCCATGACGCGGGACATCGATGTCGTCGAAAGAGAAGAGAAGTTAACGCTCAAGGGGCGCGAGATCGCGTTTATCGCGCGCTTCTCACGCTGTACGACCTGCGGAGAAGAGTTCGAAACGCCGGAACAGCTCAATGCGAACCTCGATGCGGCCCGCGAAGCCTACGCCCGTCTTTACGAGTCGCCCTCGCCTAAGCAGCTCGTCGAGCTCCGTTCCCGTTACGGGGCCAGCCAGAAAGCCTTCGGGGCTATCCTTGGTTTCGGCGAACTCACCATGAACAGTTATGAGAAGGGGGCGTCGCCCGATCCAACGAATCGTCTTCTCCTCAAGCTCGCCGACGACCCGCGCATCTTCAAGGCGATGTACGACCTCAACAAGGGCAAGATCGGCGCCATTCAACGACAGAGGATCGAAGGCTCGGAAGGGTTCGCCGCAACCCTTCAATGGTCAGGGCTGGAAGCCCTTTCGTCCCTACTCACGCCGCTCCAGAAGGATAAGATCGAGACCTGCGCCGAGCATAACAGCCGGTCCGTCCCTGAACAGATTGTCGCATATGTCGGCGCCGCTTCTTTCCAGGACTACTCGCGCTTGATCACCGAGGCGACCTGGTCCGACGGTGTCTCGAATCGGCTTCCCTCCATCCTTGAGAAACCTTCCGTTTCTTTCCAGGCGGCATCATGAGCTCCGAGATCAACGAGCGGCTTACCAGTTTCCTCCATACCCTCGAACTCCAGGAAATCAAGCCGATGGCTATTCATTCCGATAGCCTCGGACAGATGCCGGGGCAGGGAAGCGAACTCGAGTGGAAGCAACTTTTCGCCAACGATGATCCGCTGGCCCCGACACCGGAGACTCGCATATTCAGACCCAAATACAAGCTGGATGTCAGCTTTCAAGACCGTGCAATTTTCCATCAAGAATCGATATTCGTTCTGGTCTTCCGTCTCCACGACGTCGCGCGTTTCGACGAGCTTTGGGCCGATGAAGAGCTCCGCAAGGTGTTCAGAGAAAAGCAGCTACAAAAGACCATGTGGCCGATTTTCCGGCAACATGTACTTGATGGTATGAGCCGGCTCGGCATGGCGCCCGTCGTTCTGCCGTGGCTGATATAAGGTATTGAAAACGAGGCTAAACCGTGATCAAGCTCGAATCCCTCCATCCCGATGTCGTACTCCGAGGAATCTTGCCGAACGATCAAATCACGGTCGTTTCGGTGAAATGGTTCGGGTCCGAGGTCGTGGAGCTTACGTATAAGGATTCGTCGGGAAGAGTCGCCGATACGCTCCTCTATCGTGACAACGAAGCCCAACTCGAGCTCGTGGAGGAAGGGCGGCCGTGGAGTTTCGACGGAGACGGAGCGCTGTTCCGTCTCGTTTCCGAGGCTCAGCGGATCCGACTTGCGTATCTTTTTGACCCGGTGCTCGCGGTCCACACCTCGATGGTCGAGCCGCTCCCGCACCAGATCACGGCCGTGTATGAGTCCATGCTGCCGCGGCAGCCGCTTAGGTTCCTCCTGGCGGACGATCCGGGCGCGGGAAAGACCATCATGGCGGGGCTCCTCATTAAGGAACTGATCGCGCGGGGCGATCTCCAGCGCTGTCTTATCGTATGCCCGGGGAGCCTCGCGGAACAGTGGCAGGACGAGCTCTACCAGCGCTTCGGCCTACCGTTCGAAATCCTCACGAACGACAAGATCGAGGCGGCGCGGACCGGTAACTGGTTCCTCGAGTCCGATTTGATCATCGCGCGCCTGGATAAGCTTTCGCGGAACGAGGATATACAGGCGAAGCTGTCCGCGCCCGATTGTCGATGGGACCTCATAGTCTGCGACGAGGCGCACAAGATGTCGGCGACCGTTTTCGGCGGGGAAATTTCCTATACGAAGCGGTATCAGCTCGGACGGCTGCTCTCCACCATAACGCGCCATTTCCTTCTGATGACCGCCACGCCCCACAACGGCAAGGAAGAAGATTTCCAGCTCTTCATGGCGCTCCTGGACGGGGACCGTTTTGAAGGACGCTTCCGCGACGGCGTGCATACGAGCGATACCTCGGATTTGATGCGACGGATGGTGAAGGAAGAGCTCCTCAAATTCGACGGGCGGCCGCTCTTCCCCCAACGTATGGCCTACACGGTCCCCTACAAGCTTTCCGAAAGCGAGGCGCAGCTCTACGCGGAAGTCACCACTTATGTCCGGGAAGAGTTTAATCGGGCGGAAGCCCTCGCCTCGGGCAAACGAACGGGGATGGTTGGGTTCGCGCTGACCGTCCTGCAGCGGAGGCTCGCCTCCTCGCCGGAGGCCATCTACGAGTCCTTGCGCCGGCGCCGCGAACGGCTCGAGAGCCGGCTCCGCGAGCTCGAGGTCGTTGCGCGCGGTATCGTGGCAACGGTAATAAACCCGGCGGATACCGGCCGCTCCCTCGATCCCGATGAAATCGAAGACCTTGAAGAGGCGCCGGAGAACGAAATCGAGGCGGCGGAAGAGGAATTCCTTGATCAAGCCACGGCCGCGGGAACAATAGCCGAGCTCAAGATCGAAATCCAAACGCTCCAGCGGCTTGAATTCCTCGCACTCGCCATCCGAAGGAGCGGGACCGATACGAAGTGGCGTGAGCTCGCGAGTCTTCTGGGCGAGATATTCACGCCTAAGGGTATAGCCAACTTCGCGGCTGATCCTGAGCCTGCCTATGGAGACGCAGAGGTGCCGAAACCAGCCCCTTCGCCGCGCCAGAAGCTGGTCATCTTCACCGAACATCGGGATACGCTCAACTACCTCCATAAGCGGATCACCGCCCTCCTCGGGCGGGAGGATGCGGTCGTGAGCATTCACGGCGGAATGGGGAGGGAAGAACGCGCCAAGGCGCAAGAAGCTTTCAAGTTCCAACCGGAAGTGCAGGTGCTCCTGGCGACCGACGCGGCAGGTGAGGGCATCAACTTGCAGCGAGCCCACCTCATGGTGAACTACGACCTGCCGTGGAACCCGAACCGTCTGGAACAGCGTTTCGGCCGCATCCACCGCATCGGCCAGACCGAGGTCTGCCATCTGTGGAACCTGGTCGCCGAAGAGACGAGGGAAGGCGATGTCTATCGCAAACTGCTAGAGAAGCTCGAACAAGCGCGAGCCAGCCTCGGAGGACGCGTCTTCGACGTGCTCGGGAAGCTCCTATTCGACGGGAAACCGCTCCGCGATCTCCTCCTTGAGGCCATCCGCTACGGCGAACAGCCGGAGGTGCGGGACCATCTCCAAAAGGTGGTTGAAAACGCGTTGGATAAGGACCAACTCCAGAAGCTCCTTGATGATAACCTCTTGGTGCGGGATTCCATGGACGCAAGCCGCATCATGCGCATACGAGAGGATATGGAACGCGCCGAAGCGCGACGGCTTCAACCGAACTATATCGAATCCTTCTTCCTGGAGGCCTTCAAGCGCCTGGGCGGCACGCTCCGCCAACGCGAGAGCCGCCGCTACGAGGTGAGCAACGTACCGGGCGCGGTGCGCAACCGGGATCGCCAGATCGGCATCCGCCAGCCCGTGCTTCCCCGGTACGAGCGGATCGCCTTTGAGAAATCCCTGGTGAACGTGCCCGGCTTGCCCCTGGCGGCCTTCGTGTGTCCCGGCTCGCCGCTCTTGGATTCCGTTATCGATCTTACCCTTGAGCGCTACCGGGAGATACTAAAGCGCGGCGCGGTCCTCGTGGACGACAACGATAGGGGCCTGGCTCCGAGGATGTTCTTCTATCTCGAACACGCCATCCAGGACGCCGGGCGGACCGCATCGGGAGAGCGCCGCGTCATCTCCAAACGGATGCTCTACATCGAACTCGGGACGGAAGGCTGCGTCCACCACGTCCATTACGCGCCGTATCTGGATTATCGACCATTGCGCGAGGGCGAACCGAGCATTACCGCCATCCTGGACCACCCGGAATGCGCGTGGATCGACAAGTCTCTGGAGCGAACGGCCCAAGCCTACGCCATCCAGACGGTCGTGCCCGAGCACCTGGACGAGGTAAAGAAGCAGAAGCTCGAGCTCAACGCGAAGACCGTAGCCGCCGTAAAGGACCGCCTGACCAAGGAGATCAACTACTGGGATCACCGCGCGGAGGAACTCAAAGCCGAGGAGCAGTCGGGAAAGCCCAACGCGCGGCTCAACTCAGGAGAGGCTAGAAAGAGAGCCGACAACCTACAGGCGCGGCTGGAAAAGCGTCTGGTCGAGCTCAAGCTGGAAGCCCAGATACTTCCCCTCGCCCCGGTGGTGCAGGGCGGTTTTCTTGTGGTGCCCGGCGGACTCATCGATGCCATGCAGGGTAAAACGCAGGTGGAACCCGATCATCCCATCGATACTCAGGCGAGCGCCGCACGCGCGCGTGAGGCCGTCATGAAAGTGGAGCGCGAGCTCGGGTTTGAGCCGGTGGACCGCGAATTCGAGAAAGTCGGTTACGACATCGAAAGCAAGGTTCCGGGCACCGGCAAGCTCCGCTTCATCGAGGTGAAGGGACGTGTCTCCGGAGCACCGACCATTACGGTGACTCAGAATGAGATAAAGTATTCGCTCAACAAGCCGGAAGACTACATCTTGGCCATCGTGGAGTTCTTCGACGACGAGGCGTACCGGGTCCATTATCTCAGGCAGCCGTTCACGCGGGAGCCTGATTTCGGGGTGGTGAGCGTTAACTACGAGTTCTCGCAGCTCTTGGCAAGGGCGGAGGAGCCGAGGTGAGCGATGAGCATCCTGCTCCATATACTGTATAATTGAGAGCCTAGAGGGGAATCAGTCATGCTGCATAGTCTTGGTGATCTTGAAATCAAACGCTTCCGTGCGATCAACCACCTGGAGATCAAAGGTCTTGGGATGGTGAACTTGATCACCGGCCGCAATAACACTGGAAAATCATCAGTCTTGGAAGCTATCAGGATTCTGGCATCGAATGCCGATCCCTCTATCATCAATAATATCCTGCGTTTCAGGGAGGAAGATACTGGAGATGGCGAGGAGCAAGCACGTCCGGTAGATTCAGAAGGCATTTTTCAAACGTCTAGCCTATTCCATGGTTTCCCTCAGTTTTCTTCATCACTAGAGCCTATCGAGATAAGTTCTACTGGGGGGCAGAGCCCCATGAAAGTGTCGTTGAACGTCGGTTGGTTCACAGAAATCCGGGAACAAGATGGAAATCGGAGACTCCTCCCTCAGAACGAGCTTTTTACCGATAATGAGACGACGCCCGCTATGGTAATCGAAGGCAGCGGTGGCCGCCGGATACTTCCTTTGGATTTGTTGCGTCGCTTTGCCAATCGATATCGCACAGTGCGTTCGGAAATAGCCGATGACGCGGCTCTTCCCTGCGTTTTCGTAAGCCCCTATGGGGGCGAACGAACGGTAACCTTAGGTGCGTTATGGGACAAGATCGCACTCACTGATAGAGAAAAGGATGTTGTTGAGGCTTTGCGGATAATTGACCCTGAGATTTCAGCGGTCTCGATGGTAGGGGGAGAAGGTCCCCGGCAGAATCGCACGGCAATCGTTCGCGCGAGCGATATCTTCCGCCCAGTCCCGCTTCGTTCTTACGGTGATGGCTTGAATAGGCTCTTCGGCATCATTCTCTCGCTCGTCAATGCGAAAGACGGTCTGTTACTCATCGATGAATTCGAGAATGGGATGCATCACTCGGTCCAAACCGATGCATGGCGAGCGGTATTCAGATTGGCGCAACGTCTCAATATTCAAGTCGTGGCGACTTCGCATAGCTGGGATTCTGTAGAAGCCTTCCAGCGCGCCGCATCGGAGAACAAGGAAGAAGGCGTGCTGATAAGGCTATCGCGGAAGGGCGAGGATGTCATCCCAACTACATTCAAGGAAGATGAATTAGCGATAGCTACCCGGGACCGTATTGAGGTTCGGTAGTATGAAAAACATCCTGCTCGTTGAAGGCGTTGACGATGAGCACGTTTTCAAGAATTTATGCGGACAACATCAAATTCCGCATTTCGACGAGGTTAAGCAGCACGGCGGCTATACGAGCCTATTGGATGCTATTCCAATACGTTTAAAGGAAAGCGAAGTCGGCGCCCTCGGAATCGTCATAGATGCCGATACCGATCTCCCAAGCCGTTGGCAATCCGTAAGGGATCGTCTAGTCAAAGCAGGATACTCGGTTCCGGCTGCTCCGGACGAAATGGGTTTAGTCCTTGTACCTCCCGAGAAGTCCGTGTTGCCGAGAGTCGGAGTCTGGATCATGCCGGATAACAAGTTACCCGGCATATTGGAGGATTTCCTCCGCTACTTGGTTCCTTCCGCCGATCAATTATTTGGATATGCCGAATCCTGCGTTGAGGGTATTTCTCCTGGATTGAGACGATTCAGGGATCTCGATCTTCCTAAAGTCAAAATCCATACGTGGCTTGCCTGGCAGGATGAACCGGGGAAGCCTCTTGGGCAGGCAATCACCAGAGGTACTTTGGATGCAAAATCCCCTAAAGCTCTTGAAGTCATATACTGGATAAAGCGTCTATATGTGCTCGATTGAATGAATACCCGACGCATCAAGAATCCGGTAAGAGATAATTCGGAGAAGTCATGACCACCCCCAAGAAACTCATCGAAGTCGCTCTCCCCCTGGAAGCCATCAACATCGCGAGCGCCCGCGAAAAATCCATACGCCACGGCCACCCGAGCACGCTCCACCTCTGGTGGGCGCGCAGACCCCTTGCGGCGGCCCGTGCGGTCATCTTCGCGCAGATGGTGGACGATCCCAGCTCATACCCCGACCTCTTCCCAACGGAGAAGGCTCAGGAGAAGGAGCGTCAACGTCTTTTCCGCATCATCGAAGACTTGGTGCTCTGGGAAAACACTACGAACGAGGACGTCTTGCAGCGGGCGCGGGACGAGATTTGGAACAGTTGGCGCCGGACCTGCGCGGCGAACGCCGATCATCCGCGGGCCAAGGAACTCTTTGACCGGAACAAGCTCCCCGCCTTCCACGATCCCTTCGCCGGCGGCGGCACGCTGCCGCTGGAAGCCCAGCGCCTCGGCCTTGAAAGCTACGCGAGCGACCTCAACCCCGTGGCGGTCCTCATCAACAAAGCGATGATCGAAATCCCGCCCAAATTCGCGAACCGGCCGCCGGTAAATCCCGACGCGCGCGGAGAAGAAGACCTCATCAAACGAACCTGGGTGGGCGCCCAGGGCCTCGCCGAGGATGTGCGCTATTACGGCAAGTGGATGCGGGACGAGGCGGAGAAGCGTATCGGCCACCTGTACCCCAAGGTTGAAGTGACCGAGGAGATGGTAAAGGAGCGGCCCGATCTTGCACACTATCTTGGAAAGAAGCTCACCGTCATCGCATGGCTCTGGGCTCGCACAGTTAAGAGTCCAAATCCCGCGTTTCGGAGTGTAGACGTGCCGTTGGTCTCTACGTTCATGCTCTCGACGAAGGCGGGGAAGGAAGCCTATGTCGAGCCAGTGATTGAAGGTGTTGGCTATCGCTTTACGATAAAATTGGGTAAGCCAAAAAATATCGATGCGGCAAGACGTGGTACATCTGCAGGAAAGTGGAATGGTTTTGTATGTATTATGTCTCAAGTACCACTTCCATACGATTATATTCGAAATGAAGGAATCTCCGGCCGCTTATCAAGCAGACTAATGGCAGTCATCGCAGAAGGCGAAAAAGGAAGAATATACCTTAATCCAACAGAAGATATGGTTGCGATAGCTAATACAGCAAAACCATTATGGAAGCCAGAACTCCTTATCAATTATCATCCGAGGGATATAAAAACTCAGATATATGGATTAAATAAATATTGTGATCTCTTTACCAACCGTCAACTAGTAGCTCTCACGACCTTCACTGATCTTATAGAGGAAGCCCGTAAGCGGGTAATGCAGGATGCGGTATCCGCCTGCCTTGTAGGCGACAGCAGAACACTACGTGAGGGCGGAGCAGGCCCAAAAGCATACGCTGAAGCAATTGGCGTTTACTTGGGATTTGCTGTCGATCGCACCACAAACACGGTCTGTACTATTGCACGTTGGACCCCTGAACGACAGCAGACAGTAACTGTTTTTTCAAGACAAGCGATTCCAATGACATGGGATTTTCCTGAGGTCAATCCTTTTGCAGGTGCTGCAGGCGATTATAGCATTTCAATTGATGGCGTAATAAAAGGAATCCCTAGCATTACAAAGCCATGTGGATCTGCAAATCAGTCCGATGCTTCAATGCAAACTATCTCGCAGGACAAAATAATCTCAACTGACCCACCTTACTATGACAATATTGGATACGCTGATCTTTCTGATTTTTTCTATGTTTGGCTGCGTAGGTCCCAGATGAACGTCTTCCCAGATATGTTTGCAACGCTAGCCGTCCCGAAGGCTGAAGAATTAGTGGCAACCCCATACCGTCATGGTAGTAAAGAGAAGGCGGAATCTTTCTTTTTGAATGGGATGTCGCAATCTATGCACTGTCTAGCCGAACAGTCACACCCGAGTTTCCCGGTTTCTATCTACTACGCTTTTAAACAGTCAGAAAGTGACGAGGCCGACGGCGTCACCAATACCGGTTGGGATACCTTCCTGGCCGCGATCATCGAAGCGGGCTTTTCGATAACGGGAACCTGGCCGATACGAACCGAGCTGAGTAACCGCATGATCGGTTCCGGCACCAACGCCCTCGCCTCCAGCATCGTCCTCGTCTGCCGCAAACGTGAAGCGGATGCCCCTACGGCCACGCGCCGCGATTTCCTCGCCGCGCTCAAGGCGGAACTCCCCACCGCGCTCGCCCATCTCCAGCGCGGCAACATCGCCCCGGTGGACCTGGCACAGTCGGCCATCGGCCCGGGCATGGCGATCTATACGCGCTACGCCAAGGTCCTGGATGCCTCCGGCAAACCGCTCTCCGTGCGCGAAGCCCTGTCCCTCATCAACCAGACCTTGGACGAGGCTCTCGCCGAGCAGGAAGGGGACTTCGACTCCGACAGCCGCTGGGCTGTGGCTTGGTTCGAGCAGTTCGGCTTCGCCGAGGGCGAGTACGGCGTGGCCGAGACCCTCTCCAAAGCCAAGGATACGAGCGTCGGCGGCATGGTGGAAGCGGGCATCCTGGTCTCGGGCAAAGGAAAGGTTTGCCTGCTCAAACCGGCGGAATTGCCGGAGAGCTGGGACCCCGCTACCGACAAACGCATCAGCACCTGGGAGACCGTCCATCACCTCATCCGCGTCCTGGAAGCGGGCGGCGAGACGGCTGCCGCGGGGCTCGTCAAACAGCTCGGGGAAAAGGCAGAGACCGCCCGGGAGCTCTGCTATCGCCTGTACACCATCTGCGAGCGCAAGAAACGTTCCCAGGACGCGCTCTCCTACAACGGACTGGTCCAAAGCTGGCCGGAGCTTTTGCGGCTGGCTAGAGAACGGGGCGCGGTGGTCGCAAAGAAGGAAAAGGACCTCTTCGATACGGAAGAGAGCGAGGAATGAAAGGCGCTTTACATTCTGGAGGGATTCCGTAATCGTTACCTGACGACGCAGGCGGAGGCGCTCTTCGGTTTCATCCGTGATACTATCGAGACCGAGCTCGCGGTCGAACTCGACTTCCTGGCGGCCTCAGGCTCGGCACGGCGGAAATGATTGCTGTGGTGGATATACCGACTCGGCGGCTCGAGGCGCTCATACGCGAAGAACTCTCCACCATGACGGAAGCGGACGAGGAGTAGGCAATGGCGATTTCAAACCACGAACGCGTCGGTAAGGCGATGGAACTGCTGAAGAGCGGCCTCGGCGCGTATATCGATCGCGAATTCAAAAACCGCTACCACGACAGGGCGCAGGAAGAAGCAGGGCGGTCCCTGGGCGATGATCGGATCAACGCGGGGCGGCCCGTGATGGAGTGGGACGTGTCGCCGCTCCTCAAGTTGATGTGGGATGCCTGGAACGACGTGTTCAAGTACGGGCTCGGTCAGGCCGAGCGATCCCTCGTGAGCGAGCTCCGCGATATCCGGAACCGCTGGGCGCACCAGCAGACCTTCTCCTCCGACGACGCGTACCGCGCCCTCGACTCGGCGAGCCGCCTCCTCGCCGCCATATCGGCCCCGCAGTCCGAAGAGATCGATCGCATGAAGCGCGAGCTCATGCGACTCGTGATGGACGAGCAGACGCGCGGCGAACTCCGCAAGGGCGGCGGATCCCTCATAGAGAGCGCCGTCTCTTCCACGCTCAAACCTTGGCGAGAAGTGATCCAGCCGCACCAGGACGTCGCGACCGGCAATTACCGGACGGCGGAGTTCGCCGCCGATCTCTGGCAGGTTCACATAAAAGGCGCATCGGAAGAGTACGGCGATCCGGTGGAGTTCTTCCGCCGGACCTACCTTACGGAGAGCCTCAAGGGGCTGCTCCTCAACGCCGTCAAGCGGCTGCTGGGAGGCGGAGGGGACCCCGTCATTCAACTCCAGACCAACTTCGGCGGCGGCAAGACGCATTCTATGCTCGCCCTCTACCACCTTTTTTCGGGTACCGATGCTACGAAGCTGAGCGGGATGGAACCGCTCCTCGCCGAAGCCGGTACCGTGAAACTCCCCGCCGCACGGCGCGTTGTGCTTGTCGGCAACCGCATTTCTCCCGGAAACCCGAGCATAAAGGAGGACGGAACCATCGTCCGAACTCTCTGGGGAGAGCTCGCCTGGCAGCTCGGCGGCAGGAAGGCCTACGACCGGATCGCCAAAGACGACGAACGCGCCACGAATCCGGGCGATGCCCTGCGCGAGCTGTTCAACGAGTATTCGCCCACGCTGATCCTGATCGACGAGTGGGTGGCCTACGCGCGCGGCCTCCACGACCAGGGCGACCTGCCCGCGGGGGACTTTGAGACGCAGTTCTCCTTTGCCCAGGCGCTCACCGAATCGGCTAAGCTCGCGAAGAACTGCCTGCTCGTGGTCAGCTTGCCTGCCTCGGACAGTGCGGTGTCCCCCCACGCCCGCGCGGAAGACGTCGAAGTGGGCGGGCAGCGCGGTCTCGTCGTGCTTCAGCGGCTCCAGCAAATCGTCGGCCGCGTGGAATCCTCCTGGCGTCCCGCCACCGCGGAAGAGGGTTTCGAGATCGTGCGTCGGCGTCTTTTCATGCCGCTCTCAGGAGATCAGCAGTTCAAGGATCGCGATGTCGCCGCCCGCGCCTTCGCCGATTTTTATCGAAACCAGCAACAGGAGTTTCCGGCCGAATGCCGGGAGAACGAGTACGAGAAACGGCTCAAAGCCGCCTATCCCATACACCCCGAAGTCTTCGACCGCCTGTATTCGGATTGGTCAACGCTCGTGAAGTTCCAGCGCACCCGTGGCGTTCTCCGTCTCATGGCGGCCGTCATCCATAGTCTCTGGGAAAACGGCGACAAGAACCCGCTGATCATGAGCGCGAACATCGCCGTGAACGATTCGCGCATTCAATCGGAGTTGGCCCACTATCTTTCGGACAACTGGGTGCCGGTCATCGAAAAAGATGTCGATGGGCCGAGCTCCCTACCCACCAAGATAGACGGCGAGGTGCCGAACCTGGGTAAATATTCAGCGTGTCGTCGCGTCGCCCGTACGATCTACATGGGTTCCGCGCCGACGACCGGCGCCGCGAACCACGGCCTCGACGATCGCCGGGTGAAGCTCGGCTGCGCAATGCCCGGCGAGACGCCGGCCGTATTCGGCGACGCCCTCCGGCGGCTCGCCGCCGCGGCGACGTATCTCTATCAGGACGGAAGCCGGTATTGGTACTCCATCCAACCCACGGTCACCAAATTGGCGGAAGACCGGGCGGAGCTCCTGCTTCGGAACCCCGACAAAGTAAGCGCCGAGCTGGAAAAGCGCCTCCGCGCCGACCTGCGTCAAATGGGCGACTTCTCCCGTATCCACCCGATGCCGCAATCCGGTCAGGATGTCCCGGACGACCTGGAGACTCGTCTCGTCGTCCTTCCTACTGAGGCGACCTATGCCAAAGGCGACGAGAGCCCGGCCTTGACGCTCTCCAAAACCATATTGGAGACCCGGGGAAGCGCACCGAGGCTCTTCCGCAACACAATCGTTTTCCTCGCCCCCGATCAAGGAAGGCTTCAGGATCTCGACCAAGCCGCTCGCTTCTACCTGGCCTGGGACTCGATTCTCGCCGAGCACGAACAGCTCAATTTGACGCCGCATCAAACGCGCCAAGCGGAAACCCAACGGGACGGAGCCGAGAAAACCATGGAAGCGCGCATTCCCGAGACGTACCAGTGGTTGCTCGTACCGAAACAGGTGAATCCGCAAGCCTCCATCAGCTGGGAAAGCCACCGGCTCAGCGGGGATGGTTCGCTCGCTATCCGCGCGGGCAAAAAGCTCAAAACCTCCGAGCTCATGATCACTTCTTTCGCGCCTACCCTTCTCAGGATGGAACTCGATCGAGTGCCACTCTGGCGTGAGGACTATGTCGCAGTCCGACAGCTCGTTGAGGATTTTGCCCGCTTTCTGTACCTCCCGAGGCTCAGGGATCCAATGGTGTTGATCGAGGCAATCAAGGAAGGTGTCGGCCTGCTCACCTGGGAACGAGACTCCTTCGCCTTCGCCGATTCGTATGATACCGCCGAACACCGATATCGCGGGTTACGTGCGGGAAGTCGACTGTCCGCATTGGAGGCCGAGTCGACCGGCATCATCGTCAAGCCGTCCGTGGCCGCGACGCAGATGGAGAAAGAGCGCAAACCCGTCCGGATCGAGATCGTCCCGAACGCACCGGTGATTCGTCCAGGCGCTACCGAGCACTTCACGCTCAAAGGCTACGATGCCGATGATCGATCTGCACCGATTCAAGGTGGACGTTGGAAAGCTACCGGTGGAAGCATCGACTCGGACGGTCTATATACCGCCGGTCCCGATGAAGGCTTGTTCACGATCGAAGCCGAGGCCGAGGGCTTGATCGCGACGACTGCCGTGAGGATCGCAAGCGGAGCAGTCCAACCTCCCGTGAATCCTCAAACGCCGCCGATTCCCTCATGGAAGCGATACCACGGCACTGTCTCCCTCGATCCTTCACGCGTCGGTCGCGATGCCGGGCGGATAGCCGAGGAAGTCATCGCCCATTTGACCGGCCTCGTCGGGGCTACTGTCCGCGTCACCCTTGAGATTGAATCGGACTTCGATGCCGACGTTCCCGACCACGTCGTTCGGACCGTCACGGAAAATGGGCGGACGTTAAAGTTTGACAGTCAGGGGTTTGAGAAGGAGTGAAAGATCGGCTTCCCCAATTAGTTAAGCTTCTTCGCGTTCGTCTACTCCGTTACGGATTCCGCAAGAATTGCTTATAGACAGATGTGATTTTCATAATGACCGCGCTGAGGTCTTCTCTCACCCTAATAGCGTCAGACGCACTGGCTGGTCCTGTACACTTTACTCTCAGCTGCTAAATGCTCGCGATCAAGGCCTTGAGCGTTCGGTGGTTTGATGATAAACATTTGCCCTTCCTTCATTGGCATAGGGAGCACCTTTCGAGAGCAATCCATAGGGGAGAACGATATGTAGATGTCTATGGAAACCATAATGAACGAAGTATAGAATGCGACTGGATTCTTTTCGACAAGAGTGAGGTTCGCGCATTCGTCTCGCTGCAAGCTGAACTACTAGACGGCAACGCGATCAATGCCCTCTTCGACGATCTTTTCGCCTTCAATGCCTATCTTGGCCGGATCGAGGGCTATCCCTTACTCAAAAAGAATCCCTATCGGAAATACAGAACCTGGTACCGGCGACGAGACTTACACGGCGATTTA
>JAEWSV010000228.1 GCA_023398155.1 Spirochaetota bacterium | reverse complement strand
GGATGGGCCGGAGGCGCCGACGGCCCGCCTCTATGCAGGCCTCCCGCACGGCCAAACCGCGGATGCGGAGGAGGTTCGTGTAATCCACGAGGACGATGCCGTTGTTGACCACGATGCCCGCGAGCATGACCAGGCCGAGCAGGGAGAACATGGAGAAGGGTTGGCCGAGGGCGGCGTAGATGAAGACCACGCCGATGACCATGGTCGGGATCGTGAGGAAGATGATGAAGGGGGCGATGAAGGACTCGAAGACGCTCGCCATGACCGCGAACACGAGCGCGATCGCCACGAAGGTGACGAGCGCGATTTGCGAACCCGTTTTATTGATCGCGGCGACCTCGCCCGCGTATTCCAAGGTGACGCCCGCGGGGATTGCCACCGAGGCGCGGACGGCGGCCTCCAGGCGCGGCTGGACTTCAACGGCCTGAGCGCCGGCGGCCAGCGAGGCGCTCACGCGGACGCTCCTGAGCCCGTTTTCCCGCAGGATGGCGACCGGACTCTCCGTCCGCTCAAGGTCCGCGAAGCTGGCCACGGGTATCCGATCCCCCGCCGAGTTACGGACGTAGACCCGCTCGAGGTCGGGGAAGGCGGAGCGGTCCTGGGGCCGCAAAGCCACCTCGATGGGGTACTCCGTACCCCGCTCGCGGTAGACGCCCGCCGAGACGCCCGCGGTGGTGGCCCTGAGTTCCGCAGCGGCGCCTTCGGAGCTCACCGCGAGATCGGCCGACCGCGCGCGGTTGATGATGACGGACAACTCGGAGATGCTCGCCGCGACGTTCGTCTGCGGTTCCGTGATCTCGCTGAACTGTTCGCGCATGAGCGAAACGATGGCTTGGGAGGTCTCCTGGACCGCGTCGTAGTCCTTTCCGCGCACGATGACTTCGATGGGGTTGGTGCCCGAGAGGGCCTGGCCGCGGTTGGACCGGACCGAAAGCCGGAGACCCGGAATTTCGGCCGCCGCCCGCCGCGCGGCAGCAGCTACGTTCTCCGGATTCGACCTCCTGCCGCCGACGGGAGGCAGCCGGACGGTGATCTGGGCCGAATTCGAGTTGGAGACGGAACCGCCTCCGATCGTGAGGATGAAGTCCTGGGCGTCCGGAACCTCCGCGGCGAGGCGCTCCGTCACCCTAAGGGCGGCGTCGCGGGTCGTCTCCAGGAGAGTACCCTCGCGGAGCTGCAAGCGAAGATTGACGGTATCCTCCGCGGAAGATGGCGCGAAGATGAAGGGGATACGGGGCGCGTAGGCGACGGAGGCCGCCATGGCGATAACCACGATCGCCGTCACGAGGAGGCGATGGGAGAGCGCGAAGCCTATCCCCCGGGCATAGACCGACTCCAAGGCGACGAGGAAGCGCTCGATGAGGGTGTCCACGGGTTTGAGGACGGCGAGGCGGCGGCGCCGTTCCTCTTCCGTCGGTAACGGTATAAAAGTGCTGGCTAGAGTCGGCACCAGGGTCCCCGCGACCGCCAATGAAGCGGTGATGGAAGCTATGACCGTGAAGGCGATGTCGCCGATGATGTAGCTGAAATCGCCGAGCCCTTTGCGGAAGATGAAGAGGGGCGCGAACACGCAGATGGTCGTGAGCGCCGAGCCCGCTATCGCTTCGATCATCTCCGATGTTCCGATGACGGCCGCGGTCTCCACGTCCGGTTCGATGGCGCGATGCCGGCTGATGTTCTCGAGTACGACGATGGAAGAGTCCACGATCATGCCGATTCCGAGGATGAGTCCGGAAAGGGAGATGGTGTTGAGGGAGAGCCCGCCGACGGCCATGGTCAGCGCGGTGGCGAGCAGGGAAATCGGGATGGATACCGCTATGGCGAGCACCGCGCGCACGTTACGGAGGAAAAAGAAGAGCACGGCGAGGGTGAGGAGACCACCCTTCAGAAGAGCAGAGATCACCTCGTTCAAGCTCGCCTTGATGGTCGTCGTCGCGTCGTCCAGGATACGGATCTCCGTCCCCGCGGGGAGGGTCGGCCGTATCGCGTCCAGCTTGGCGCGCACTCCCTCGGCCACCCGGACGCTGTTCGCGCCGCTCTCCTTGAGGATGGCGATGTAGACCCCGGGGACTCCGTTCATGAGGACGATCCGCGTCTCTTCGTCCCCTTCCCGGCGCACCGAGGCGATTTCCGAGAGGCGGATCGGCCGAGGGCCGGCGGCCGAAAGGCGTTCCCCCGCGGAGGAGGAGGCGTAGCCGACGACGACGTCCTCGATATCCTTGACGGAGGCGAAGCTCCCGACGGTACGTACGAGGCAGCGCCGACCGCCCTGGGGTATGGACCCGCCCGCTTCGTCCCCGTTCTGGGCCCTGATGCGCGAAGCGATCTCCGTGAGGGTGAGTCCGAAGGACTCCATGGCCGTCCGGTCCACCTCGATCTTGACGATGAGCTCCCGGCCGCCGCGCACGTCGGCCTGGCCGACGCCGTCCACTTGTTCCAGCTCCGATTGGATCGTATCGACGCCGATATGCCGGAGTTCCTCGGAAGAAAGGTTTCCGGTGAGCGCGATGTTCATGATCGGCCAAGAATCCGGGTTGAAGCGGCGCATCCGGGGAACGGAGGCTTCATCGGGTAGGCGGTTCGCGACCGAGCCGAGCACGTCCCGGACGTCGTTGGAGGCGCGGGTCAGGTCCGCGTTCACGAAGAAGTTGAGGATGATGCGGCTCGAGCCCTCCGCGGAAGTGGAGGTGAGCTTCTCCAGCCCGCCGATGCCCGACAGCTCCTTCTCCAGTAGTTCGGTGATCTGGGTCTCCACCTCCGCGGGACCGGCGTCCTCGTAATCGGTGAACACCGCGATGACCGGCCGCTCGGTGCTCGGGAACAGGTCTATAGGAATGACGGCCAGGGCGCCCGCGCCGACGCCCGCCATGACCACGAATAACATGAGGACGCTGACGGGCCTGCGTACGACCGTTCCGGCGAACGACATGGGAACCTCCGCTACTGGACGGTCACCCGCGAACCGTCGCGGATGAGATTCTGACCGCGGACGATCACGAGTTCGCCCTCTTCCAATCCCGAAAGGATTTCGGCTTCGGACTCCGCGAAGAGGCCGACCCGGACGTTCCGCTCGGCGGCGACCCCTTCCGCCACGACGTAGACGACGTCCTGTCCGCCGCGGCGCACGATGGCGTCCACCGGCACGAGGATGGCTGAGGAAGAGCGGGAAAGCGTGAGGCTCACCTCCGCGAACATACCCGGTTGGATGCCGGAGACTTGAGAGGGCAGCCGGAAGTACACGCGTTTGGACCTCGTCGCCGGATCGAGGACGGGGTCCGCGCTCCGGCTCCGCGCCTCGAACGTCCGGTTCCCGAGGGCGCCGAACCTCAACTGCGCACGCGAGCCGACGCCTACGTCCGCGGCGTAGCGCTCGGGGACGGAGACCACGACGTCAAGCTCGTCCAAGGACGCTATCTCAAGGATCGCGGTGGAGGCGGAAGCGATGAAACCCGGGTCGACTAGGTGGGTCGTGAC
>JAEWSV010000016.1 GCA_023398155.1 Spirochaetota bacterium | reverse complement strand
GCTCCGGCGTTCTGCCGAGCGCCGGAGCGCGGTTCTCCGGGATATCGAATCCTCCCTCGTTTCATCCTTCTCCATACCGGACATCCTCAACGAGGTGGCGCGCGGCACGCGGGCGCTCGGCATCTCGGCGTGCTGGCTCGCGCTCTTCGAGTCCCAAAGCGCGAGGCCCGATTGGGCCCGTCTTTTCTTGACCTCCGAAGGCGACCGGCAGCGGATCCTCGCACCGTGCGGCATGCGGTTCAGGACGGTCGAACTCCTGCCCGGCGGGCTGCCGAAGCGATGGAACGCCTACGTCTGCGAACCCCTGCGGTTCGGGGAAGAGCGCCTCGGCTACCTCGTCTGCACCGCGGACGGCGACGATCGCCTCGTGTTCGAAGCGCTCCGCGACCAAGCCTCCAGCGCGATAAAGGGCGCCCTCCTCATGGCCGCCGAACGGGGAAGGGAGCGGCGCTTGGAACACGAGGTCCGGGTGCGCACCTTGGAGCTCTCCGCCGCCAACGACCGGCTCCGCGAGGAGATCGAGCGGCGGACGACCTTGGAGCGCGAACTGCTCGACATCTCGAACGATATCATGGGGCGCATCGGCCGCGACATCCACGACGACCTCTGCCAGGAAATCGCCGGCATCGGACTCATGGCCGCCATTTTGGAGGGAAGCCTCCGCCGGCAGGATACCGAGGCGACCGCCTCCGCTGCGGAGTCCGCCGCCGCCATCGCGCGGGCCGCCGCTTCCACGGCTTCGGCGGCCAAGGGCATGGCTCGGGGCCTGTATCCCGCCGAACTGGAAGCCAAAGGGCTCCCCGACGCCGTGTTCGAGCTCGTCGCCGCCGCCCGGGACCGATCGGCAGCCGACATCTTGTTGGACGTGACGAGCGGCTTCTCGCTCAAGAACTCCGAGAAGGCCCTCCAGCTGTACCGCATCATACAGGAAGCCTTGGGCAACGCGGTCGCGCACGCGGAGGCGACCGAGATCGTCGTGGGGCTCCGCATGGACCGCGAGACCGTCCAGGTCGAGGTTTCGGACAACGGCGTCGGGCTCGGAAAAACGCAACGGAACGGGTCCGGTATGGGCCTGCGCATCATGAAGTACCGCGCGAGCGTGATAGACGGGGAACTCCGCGTCCGTTCGCAGGGCAGGGGAACCACCGTCTCCTGCAGAGTGGCGAGGTGAACGCATGTCCCTGAAACCCCGATTCATCGTCGTGGACGACCATCCGCTCTATCGGCACGGCGTGACCGCCCTCATCGTCCAGGAGCTGCGCCTGGTGTCGGCCGGAGAGGCGCAAGATATCGCCGAAGCCCTGGACCTTCTCTCCCGCGAGAAACCCGACCTCGCCATCGTGGACATCTCGCTGCAGGGCAAGAATGGGCTGGACCTGGTCCGCACCATCAAGTCCGAGTACCCCGCTACCGCCACTCTCGTGGTTTCCATGCACGAGGAGAGCCTCTACGGTGAGCGCGCGCTTTCGGCGGGAGCGCGCGGTTACGTGATGAAGCACGAGCCGCCTTCCGCCCTGCTGGACGCCGTCCGAACGGTCCTGGACGGACGGGTCGCCGTGAGCGAAACCCTGCGCGAGCGCATGTTGGAGAGCCTCGTCGGCGGCCGACGCGACGGCGACCCGGTTTCCCGCCTTTCCAACCGCGAACTGGAGGTTTTCCGCCAGATCGGCATGGGCTGCGGATCGGCCGAGATAGCGGACGCTCTCGGCCTTTCGGTGAAGACGGTGAACGCGTACCGAGACCACATCAAGAACAAGCTTAATCTGGCCAACGCATCGGACCTCCGGAAGTACGCGGTCGAATGGAACTCCGGCGTCGCTTCCCGGAGCGGCTCCACATAGGTAAAACCACCGATGATCGAATCGGCAGGGCGGCCGATGTAAGTCCTCGAATGAATGGCGTACCCTACATTCGGAGGATCGAATGCCTGTACTTATCCCTGATGTCGACTTCTATTCGCTCCACGGTATGTGGGGCGCCAATGCCTCCCTCGCCCTCGGCCGGATCGGCCGCGGCGGCGGCGTCGTGGTCGGCAACGTCCAACCCCCCCAGCGCGGCCTATTCGTCGGTTACCGGATCGGCCGCTCCGACCCGCACCTCCTCCCCTTCGCGCCCGATGTCCGCGTCGGGCTGGACTCTTCGGCGTATTTCGACGTGGACGCTCCCGCGCGTCCCCGCCAGGCTCCCGCCGCGCGCGTTTTCTTCACCAAGGACGACATAACCCGATCGATCTCCCTGAGCGGCGAGGAATGGCGGGCCGGCCGCATGGCCATGACGGTCACCTCCTTCTTCGGCGAGGTTCCCGATCCCGCGTCCACCGATTCCGCGGTCCTCCGGTCCCGCATGCGCCCCGCCATCTACGTGCGCCTCACCTTCGATAACTCCGGCGAGTCCGAGCCCCTCGTCGGCTTCTTCGGCATGCAGGGCATTAAGCGGCCGCTTTCCGATTCCACGCACGGAGCCCTCCTCGGATTCGCCCACTGCGCGGATTGGGGCTTCGCGGCCCTCTCCGCGGAAGGCATCGACGAAGTCATGGATTGGAGCTGCGTCGACGCCGCCTGCGACGGGGAGCGTCCGTTGCGCCACCTGGCCTCCGAGGGCGCGCTCCGGTTCCGCGTCGGCGGCGGCGAGAAGAAAACCTTCCTCGTGGCCGTCGGCGCCTATCGCGACGGCATCGTGACTTCCGGCCTCCGCGCCCACCCGTACGCGTCGAGCCTGTTCCGGGACCTCGAGGACGTGCTCGATAACGCGCTGGAGGAGGCTCCCGAGGCGCTCGGCCGCGCGGCCGCCTTGGACGCGGAACTGGATGCCGCGCCCCTTTCCGATGACCGAAAATTCCTGCTCTGCCACGCGGCGCACTCCTACAATTCCAGCACCGAGCTCCTCCTCGCCGAGAGCGGCGAGCCGGTCTTCGTGGTGAACGAGGGCGAGTACCAGATGATGAACACCCTCGACCTCATCGTGGACCAAGCCTTCTGGGAACTCCGGTATTCGCCGTGGACCCTCAGGAACGAGCTCGAGCTCTTCTTGAACCGTTCCTCCTACACCGATTCCATGGGCATCGCATTCACGCACGACCAGGGCGTGGCCGATTGCTTCACTCCCCCGGGATCTTCTTCCTACGAGCTTCCGCGCTTGTCGGAATGCTTCAGCTTCATGAGCTTCGAGGAGACCCTCAACTGGACGCTCTCTGCCTGCCTCTACGCGACGAACGCGGACGAAGCGTGGGCCCGCTCCAACGCTGACGTTTTCTCCGATTGCCTCTCTTCCCTTCGCGCCCGCGACCGGAACGGGGACGGCGTCATGGACCGCGATTCGGACCGCTGCGCGGGCGGCGCGGAGATCACCACCTACGACTCGCTCGACGTGAGCCTCGGCCAGGCGCGGAACAACCTGTACCTCGCCGTTAAGTCCTGGGCCGCGTACGTCGGCCTGGAGGCCCTTTTCCGCCGCCTCGACGGGGCGTCCTCTCCCAACGCGGCGATCGCCCGCGAGGCCGCAGGACTCGCCGCGACGACGATCCGCGAGCGTTTCGAGGAGGACGGCGGTTTTATCCCCGCGGTCTTCGAGAGCGACAACCGGTCGCGGATCATCCCCGCGGTGGAGGGCCTCGTCTACCCGCCCTTCTGCGGCGCGGGCGAGGCGGTCCGCGAGGACGGCCCCTACGGCGCGCTCATCGCCACGCTGAAACGCCACCTGGACACGGTGCTCGTGGATGGAGTGTGCCTGGATCCCGACTCCAAGGGGTGGAAGCTATCTTCCACGAGCC
>JAEWSV010000142.1 GCA_023398155.1 Spirochaetota bacterium | reverse complement strand
CAAAATGACGGTGGCGTCAATAGATATCATTAACGAGCGCACCGACGCTGTACGGAACCTCGCCGTGGCCGCGGGCTTCTCCCGCGCCCGCTTCGTCGCCCCCTTCGATCCGCGATCGGGAGGCGGGGCCGAACCGCCCGAGGGGTACGCCGCCGCCTCCCCTGCCCTCCTCGTCGTGGCCCTCCCGTACGGGAACGACGACCCGGACGATCGGGGAACGGCCTCCATCCCGCGCGGCAATCGGCGAACCGCCGCCGGCTCGGCGGACCCTTCCGCGCCGACTATTGGCGCGCGAATCGCATCCTTCGCGCGGAGGAATTATTACGCCGACGCCGTAGCCCGGCTCAAGGCCGTCGCCGCGGAACTCAGGAAGCGATACGGCGGAACGAAGGCCGATTACCGCATCTTCTGCAACTCGCCCATCCCGGAAAAGCTGCTCGCCGAAGCATCGGGACTCGGATCGAAGGGGCGAAACAGCCTCATCATCACGCCGGAAGCGGGCTCTCTGGTGATCATCGCCGCCATGACCTTGCCGTTCGAGGTATCGGCCGACGGGCCGATAGCCGACAGGCCGATAGCCGACGGGCCGATAGCCGACGGATTGAAAAGCGGGTCGGCGGGCCGGTACGCGGCGGGGACGGAAGGAGGGCCGCGGATCTGCGGGACTTGCGCCGCCTGCGTGGCCGCGTGCCCGACCGACGCCCTGGGCGACGGCGGGCTCGACCGGAGACGGTGCATAGCCTGGTACGCGTCGGGACACGGCGAGCCGCCGCCCGATGTCGCCGCCGCCTGGGAGGACCGGCTCTACGGGTGCACGGTCTGCCAGGACGTCTGCCCGCATAACCGACGAGCGATTCCCGGCGTCGCGACCGACCGCGGCGCCCTCCCCGCCCTACTCGACGCGGAGGAGCTCATCGCGCTATCGGACGAAGAACTCCGCGCCCGGTTCCGCGGAACGGCCATGGGCATGGCCTGGCTCGGACCTCGGGCGATAAGGCGGAACGCAGAGCGGGTGCGCGCGCGGTTACTCGGCGCTTTTCTTCGACCGAAAGAAATCGAAAGTCAGGATGTTGAAGACGAAGGATAACGTACCCCCGTCTATCCCGTAGAGAAGGCCGGCCGAGAACATACGATCCCGGCGGCCGTAGTACGTGTTACCGATCGAGAGGGGCGTCAACCTAAGCGAGAGATAACGCTCGCCGACGGGGTCGGATCCCTTGAAGTCGAAGGTTTGCAGGAAGCCCCCGCTCAGGAAAACGTTGAAATAACTCGTCTCGCGGGACCCTAAGATCGGGATCGTGGCGTCCGCGCCGAGCAGGCAGACCCTCAGAGGATCCGGAGTCACCTCAAGAACGAAATGCGGTTCAAGTTCGAGGCGCCGGGAAAGACCGACGATCGCGCCGCCGCGCGCGTAGAGTCCGGGGCGGAGCCCGGCCTCCCGGTAATCGGCCGATCCGAAGGATTGCGCCGCGCCGGAGAGGCCGAAGTCAAGGGATTCCGCCGTTCCCGGAGCCGTGAGCGCGAGGACCGAAACGAGAGCGGAGAGCGTCATCAAGTTAGTTTTCAAGACGCGCCCTCTCTACATGAAGAAATAAACGAACTCGAAGAGCTCGACCGAGAAACCGCGGAAGCCGTACGTCTCCGCGGGATCGCCTCCGCGCGATACGACGACGGCCGTCGAAAAAAACGAGTAAACGGCGTCGCCCGTCCTGAAGGCGAACGGCCGGATGCCCAAGGAAGCGAAGGCGTCATCCCCGGATACGGGAACGTAGATCGACGCGGATAGCGCAGGCGCGTACTCCGCGGACTCGTTATAGCGATTTTCCGACCGCTTCGCCCTGAGCGTGAGGAGCCTAAGGTCGAGCCGAGCCTCCAGGAGCGTCTCCTCCGGCATCCAAGGGAAGAGGGGGACGGATAGTCCCACGGAAACCGAAGGTACCGCGGATTTCCAAGGAAGGGGATCCAGGACGAGGGAGGCGGACATGCGCTCGCCTTCCGAGAGTCCCAAGTCTCCGCCGAAGCCTTCCGGCGATAGGGCGAAAGCGAGGAACCAAGGCGAGCTTACGCTCCTCGGCCCGGCCTCGGCGATACCCCGGACCGCGACGACTGATGAGATCAGTAAAAGGAGGGCCATCCGATGCTTCATTTCAGCCTGCCACCTGCATGAGGAGGAACGTCAGATAATACGGCAGGCCGCGGTACCTTGCGGCTTCCTCGGGACCTACTTCCCGGAGATAGGGACGGATCTCTTCGATTCCGGTTTTGACGATCGAGAGCGACTCCTCGTCTTCGAAGATGACCGACATGTCTCGTTCGAGCGTCTGGGAACGGAAGTTGTAGTTCGCCGAGCCTATGGACGCCATCTCGCCGTCGGCCATGACCATTTTGTAATGGAGCAGCGAACCTCCCGGCGCTTCATAGAGGAAAACCCGGGCTCCCGCCTTAAGGAGGTCCGCGATGCAATAATAGGAGCCCATCTCGGATCGCTTGCTTACGTGGCCGCCGGAAAGGATGAAGTCGACTTTCACGCCGCCCTTCGTCGCGGCCTCGACCCGGCGCAGGAGGGCGGGCGTGAGGTAGGTATAGCATTGGACGAAGACGAGCTCCCTTGTCGCCCGCGCATAGAAAGCGTCGAACATCGCCGTAACCCTACCGCCCTTACCCATGCCCTGGTCGACGAGCCACGCGCGCGTCGTGGCGGGGCCGGTCCGCACGGGGTATTCTTCCGGATCGAGGCGATCGATCGAGTAGGAGTTCCACGTCTCGATGAAGGTGTCGCGCATCTCGGCGATCGCGCCGGCCGAGGCGAACTCGACCATCGCGTCTACGCAGCCGCCCTCTCCCGCGTCGCGCAGGGAGTCCCAGTCCACGTTCTGGCCGCCGAGCACGGCGACGCGGCCGTCGACGATCCAATATTTCCGATGGTCGCGGTCAAGGAGAGCGAGCATTCGCAGTATCCGCCGACCGCGGATCGAGTTGTACTCCACGACGGGCAGACCGAGGCCGCGGGCGTACATGGTAATCGCGGGCACGGGAACCATGCTCATCGGATAATAGCGGTAGTAGGAAGACGAGTCGACGATGAGGCGGACGCGGAGGCCGCGCTCTTGAGCGGCCGCCAGCGCATTGAGAATAGCCCGCGCATTCGGGTGATCCGTAAAAAGGAATGAGGTAACGAAGATATAGTCTTCGGCGCCTTCGATGAGCTCCAGGGCGCGCTTAGTCCACGCGGTGCCGTCCATGGAAAGGCGCTGGATCGAGCTGGAAGGGTAGGCCGGCATGCCGGCGTCGCGGAGTATCGCCTCGAAGGCCGGAGACTCCCCTTCCGCGCCCATCTCGGGACGGCCTCCCGGAGACGCGGTCGCGCACGAGAGGAGAAGAGCCAGGACGAACGAGGCGATCGCGATTAGCGAGGATCCGCACGGGGACCGCTTCAATGACGGATATCGCATTACCGTACGACAATATCGAACCCGGTTCGATGCGGCAAGCCTCGGCCCCATTTTCAATACGGAGGACGGTTCTACAGCCCGTTCTCGAAATTCCCTTTCTCGATGTCCTTGAAGTAGCGGACCGTGGCGACCTTGAGCTCGTCCGTGGCAGCCTCGTCGCAGACGATGACCGCCTTCGGGTGGAGCTGGAGGCAGGAGAGCGGGCACATGTGGCTGACGGCGCCTTCGACGGCGGCCTGCACGGCGCGCGCCTTGTTGTAGCCGCGCACCACGATGACCACTTCCCGCGCGGCGGTCACGGGGCCGACGCCGACGGTGAGGGCCGTGGCGGGGACC
>JAEWSV010000472.1 GCA_023398155.1 Spirochaetota bacterium | reverse complement strand
CCATGAAGGCCCGCCCCGAAATGGCCTCTCTCTATGACGCGATCTCGGTCACTAATGGACGCGGCGTGATCATCGCCTGTTCTATTCCCCAATTCGTCGGCATGGATATATCGACCAAAGATTTTTTCGCGACGGCGGTCAAGGGACAGGCAGTCGTCGGCCAGATGACGGTGGAGAAAGGCGTCCCGCCGAACGCGGGCATCGCGGCCCCCGTGATGGATGACGGGGGAAACGTCATCGGCGTCTTCGGCGTTTTCATCAATCCCATCAATAACCTGAGCGAGCTATCGAACTATACGCTGGGCAAGACCGGATACTTCATGGTGGCCGACAGGACGGGTTTCATCGTTCTCCATCCGGACGAAGAGATCATGCACAAGAAGAACGTGAAGGATATGCCCGGCTGGGAGCCCTTGGCGCAAGGAATACTGGGCGGGAAGAGCGGCGGAGTGCTCTATCGCCACGAAGGACTCGCGAAGATCGGCGCTTATAGCCCCGTGGCCGCCAATGGTTGGATGATCACGGCCACCATGCCGGAAGGCGAATTCCGAGCGGTGGCGAACTCTTTACGCACCACTATCATCGTCACGGCGGTCATCGCGTTCGCGTTGGCGTTCATCGTGCTGGTGTTCGGCGCCCGAACGATCAGTAGCCCCATAAAGGGAGCGACGATCTTCGCCGAAGGCCTCGCCAAGGGAGATCTGGCCCAGGATATTTCCCAAGACTTCCTCAATCGTAGGGATGAGATGGGCGAACTCGCGGCCGCCTTCAAGGAGATGGGGACCCATTGGCGGCGGGTCGCGGGAAACGCCGTCGACGTCACCGCCAGGGTGGCGGACGGCTCGGCCTCAATGAGCGCCACGGCCCAGGCCCTGAGCCAGGGATCGACCGAGCAGGCGGCGAACGCGGAGGAAATATCCGCTTCAGTAGAAGAGATGAGCTCGACCATCAGGCATAATGCGGAAAATGCTCAAACGACCGAAGGCATCGCGATCAAGGCCGCGAAGAACGCGGAAACGGGGAACGCGGCGGTCGCGAAGTCGGTTGAAGCCATGAAGGAGATCGTAGAGAAGATCTCCATCATCGGGAACATCGCGAGCCAAACGAACCTGCTCGCCCTCAACGCGGCCATCGAGGCCGCCCGCGCGGGAGAATCGGGGAAGGGCTTCGCGGTCGTCGCCTCCGAGGTTCGAAAACTCGCGGAGCGATCCGCGAAGGCGGCCGCCGAGATCACCGACCTTTCGCAGAAAACGATGAACGCCGCGACGGAGGCCGGAGGCGTCATCGGCTCCATCGTGCCGGATATCCAGAAGACCGCGGAATTGGTTCAGGAAATCGCCTCCGCCTCTCGGGAGCAGAGCATGGGCATCGAGCAGATACAGAAGGCGATGCTGCAGCTCGATACGGTCATCCAGAGGAACGCCGGTTCGAGCGAGGAGCTGGCGGGCATGGCGGAGGAGCTTTCGGGCCAGGCGGATACGCTCAAGGACACCGTCGCCTATTTCAGGCTCGGCGATGAGGGATCGAGAAGAACAGCCGCGGCGAAAGCGGCCCTGCCGCGCGTTAAGGAACCGGCCGTACCGAGGTCCGTACCGGCGGCCAAGCCTCGCGAGGCTCCCGAGGTAAGGCGGAACGCGGAGAAGGTCGCCATCGTGCCCGTCGAAGCGGCCATGAACGATAACGGAATGAAGGACTCGGACTTCGAAGAGTTCTAGCCGTACGCGAGGAGCACGCTATAGGGCGAAGGGCGCGCGGAGGCGGACGGCGAAACCGTCCGAACGGGTAAAGGCGACGCTGCCGCCGAGCTGGGCTGATAGGCTCCGGACGAGGCTGAAGCCGAGCGATTGCGCGGCTGCCGGATCCACGCCGGGCGGTAGGCCGATCCCGTTGTCCCTGACTTCGAGCTCCAAGGAAAGCCCGTCGCGCGTGAGCGTCACGAATACCGCGGGCGCCTCCGGCCCGTCCGCCGGTCGCGGGAAGGCGTATTTCACCGAGTTGGTGATGAGTTCGTTGACGATGAGTCCGAGGGGCAGGGCTTTCTCCGGCGTGACGGCCGCCGCTTCAGCGCGGACGATTATCTCGATGCCGGCGCGTTCGGCGGTTTCCGACAGATTGCCGACCAGGCTCGCGAGGTACTCGCCGAGGTCGACCGCGGCGAGGTCCTCCCGTTGGTAGAGGAGTTCGTGGATGGCGGCCATGGACAGGATGCGGTCCTGGCTCGAACGGAAGAGCTCGGCATCGGCCTCGTCCCGCACGTAGAGCGACTGGAGGCTGAGGAGACTCGCCATGATCTGGAGGTTATTCTTCACCCGATGGTGGACCTCGCGGAGGAGGACTTCTTTTTCCGCGAGCGAGCGCGCGACGCGCTCCTCCGCGAGCCTCCGCTCGGTGACGTCGATGACGCTGGAATAGAGGCGGCGTTCCCCTTCCCATTCCACCGGGCTCGAATATACTTCCACGTCGCGTATTTCGCCGTCCGCGAGGCGGTGGCGGAAATGGAAATGGTTGCGCCGCTCCTCCTCGGCGGCCGCCATTTCCGCCGCGATATCGGCGCGGGACAACGTGTTGATGTCGTAGATGTTCATGTCGAGCAGCCGGTCGCGCGGGTAGCCGTAGAAGGATGCGGCGGCTGGATTGGAGTCCACGATCCTGCCGGTCTCTCCGTCTATGATGAGCGTCGGCGCCTTGTTCCATACGAATAAGCCGCGGTATTTTTCTTCGCTCCTCCTCATATCTTCCTCGCGCTCGGCGACGCGTTCGGCCATATGGCCGAAGGCTTCGCCGATCTCGCGGAATTCCTTCCACGAGTCCGAAGCCGTCGCCGTCGCGAACCAGGATCCCCGTTCTACCTCCCTGATGCGGCCGAGCAGTTCGTCGAGCCGGGAAGCGAAGGCGCGGCGCGCGAGGTAGACGAAGACGGCCGCCGCGATGACGAGCGCCCCGATGAGGGCCGCGAAGCGGTAGATGAAGGCGATGGAGAGGCTCGAGGCGGCCTCGAGGTCGCGGTAATAGACCACGGTCCAATCGGTCGATGGGATGGGGGAGCCGGCCGCGAGGTAGGATCGGCCGTCCCGGACGATCCTCCTCGGAGTACCCCCGACGGACGACCGAAGCTCCGCGTGGAGGTTTTCCCTCTGCCGTTCGTGGACCCGCCGTTCCTCCGTGTGGGCGATGTAGACGCCGTCTTCGTCGACGATCGCGACCTGATCCTCGGTGGAGAAGCGGAGCGGGCGCAGGAAGGCCGACAGGGTGTCGAGTTCGAGGACGGCGACGACGGCCCGGTCCTCCTCGATCCGTACGGCGGCCGCTTCGACGCCGTCGGTGGCGGGATCCACGAAGGGCGTGGAGAGTCTCGTCTTTCCCGCTTCGGCTTCCCGCATGAAGGAGCGGCGGGAGAAATCCGTTCCCGGCGCCGCGGCCCCCTCCGGCGCGGCGGCGACGACGCGCCGCGCCGCGTCGAGGAGCATGACGGACCGTATGCCCGAGGCCCCTCGTTGGGCGGCGTCGAGGAACATCCCCGCTTGCTCTTTAGCGCCGGGAGCGCGGAAAAGGAGGGAGAGGCTCTCTACGAGCCGCTGCGGACCCGCGACGTAGCGGCCCGCTTCGGCGACCGCGCTCCGCATGCTGACCGTCGTCGCGTTCCGGACGTCCGCTCGGTAGGCTGAGCTGAGGAGAACGGCGCCGAGGAGGCCGAAGAGCGCGACCGGCGCCACCGCGAGCGCGAGGTAGGAGGAGAGCAGGAAGCCGAGCAGGCTTCCTCCGACGCGGAAGCGCGGGCGGGATTTCGTCACCGAACCCTCGCGAACCGGCCGTCGATGACCCGGAAGACCATGTACGGCCTATCGGCGTCCCCGTACCGGTCGAACGAAAATCCGCCCTGGAGTCCCTCGAAATCGGTGAGGCCCGATAAGGCCGCCTTGAGCCGTTCTCCTCCGA
>JAEWSV010000093.1 GCA_023398155.1 Spirochaetota bacterium | reverse complement strand
GAGGAGGGCGGGGTGGGCGGCCCGCGCGAGGGTTTCCCCTCCGCCCCTGCCCGCGGAAGCGACGGCGGTTCCGACTTCTTGCGGCAGGATACGATTGAGGATCGCCGCCGCGAAGACTGCGGTTCCGAGGCGGAGTAACGCCATCTTGGCGACGGACGATCCCGTCTTGCGCATGACGGCGCATTCCACGATGAGATTGTGGCAGATGAGGCACATCACCGCGAGGATGGCGATCTCCCGGCCCGTTAAGCCCAGAGTGCCGATTGCGGCGATCGCCGAATAGTTGTTGAGGAGCGCCCCGCTCAGTAAGACGATCGACGATTCGCCGGAGAGGCCGAGGAGGTGCATGCAGGGATTCAGCCGGGCGGCCGCGAAGGCGAGTATTCCCGAGCGGTCCAGGAGGAGCACCGCCAAAGAAACGGGCACCATGACCGTCACCAGGAAGCGTGTCGTGGAAAGGGCCGGGCGGATTGCGCGAACGGCCGCGGCCGCGACGCGACCGATGACGGATGGATGATCCATGGCGGCTATTAAATGTTTATTCACCTTGTCTTGTCAAGCTTGAGCGAGTTGGCGCTATAATGAGCCTCTATGAAGGAAGTATCGATCATCCCATCCGCCCGCTACGGCTACGATTTCATCCCCGCCCAATACCTTCCCCCCGGCAAGGACGAGTACTGGCTCCGCGACCGCCAAATCGGCGCCGCCGCGCGCTCGTGGCGCCGTCTCAAGTCGACCGAGATCGAGATTCTCGTCAAGAACGACAACGCTTGCGCGAACTGGGACGATTTCCTCGTTTCGGACCCCTTCGATCCGAATCTCGTACGGAATTCCAACTTTTACGGCCTCGTCCGCATCGGCGCGCTCCGCGACGTCGTCCTCCAGCACCACGATTTCAAGGTGGGCGCGGGCATCCGCAACAGCACCGTCATCTCCTGCGACATCGGCGACGATTGCTCCATCCAGGATTGTTCCTATATCTCGCACTACATCATCGGGGACTCGGTCATCCTTTCCAAGATCGATGAGATGCAGACGACAAACCATGCCAAGTTCGGTAACGGCGTACTCAAGGACGGCGAGGACGAGGACGTGCGCGTCTGGATCGACGTGATGAACGAGGCGGGGGGACGTTCCATCCTACCCTTCGAGGACATGATCTGCGCCGACGCCTACCTGTGGGCGGCCTACCGCGACGACGGGGCCCTCGTCGCGAAGCTCGCGGAGATGACCCAGAGACGGTACGGCAGCGAGCGCGGCGCCTACGGAACGATCGGATCGTATTCGGTGATCAAGAGCGTCGGCATCCTCAAGGACGTCGCCATCGGCGAGTGCGCCTACGTGAAGGGCGCGAACAAGCTCAAGAACCTCACGATCAGTTCGAGCGAGGCCGAGCCCACGCAGATCGGCGAGGGCGTGGAGCTCGTGAACGGCATAGTCGGCTACGGTTGCCGGATTTTCTACGGGTCCAAGGCTGTGCGTTTCGTCATGGGCCGTAATTCCGGCCTGAAATACGGGGCCCGGCTCATCCACTCGGTGCTCGGAGATAATTCCACCGTCTCGTGCTGCGAGATGCTCAACAACCTCGTATTCCCCGCCCACGAACAGCACCACAACAATTCCTTCCTCATCGCGAGCCTCGTGCAGGGCCTATCCAACATGGCCGCGGGCGCCACGGTCGGTTCCAACCACAACAGCCGCGCCCCCGACGGCGAGATCCGCGCGGGCCGGGGGTTCTGGCCGGGCCTCTGCGTCACGCTCAAGCACTCCAGCCGCTTCGCGAGCTACGTCCTCATCGCGAAGGGCGACTATCCCTACGAGCTCAACATCCCCTTCCCCTTCAGCCTCGTGAACAACGACGTCGCGCGCGATCGCCTGGAGATCATGCCCGCCTACTTCTGGATGTACAACATGTACGCCCTGGAGCGGAATTCCTGGAAGGCCGCGGCCCGCGACAAGCGGGTCGTGAAAGTCCAACGGATAGAGGCCGAATACCTGGCGCCCGACACCGCGGAGGAGATCATCCGCGCGATGGACCTTCTGGAACAGTGGACCGGCCAGGCCGGTCTCCGCGCCAAGGAAGGGCCCGCCGTAGGCGCGGCGGCCAAGGGCGGCGCCGCCAAGGGGGGCTCCCTGGACGACGCGGCGCTCCGCGAGCTGGGTCGGAATCTCCTGACCGGCAGCGCGGACGAGGTCGATCGCCTGGAGGTGATCGGAGAGTGCGTCGAGCGCCACGGCCGGCCGACGGTCGTCATGAAGCCGCGCCGCGCTTGGAAAGCGTACCGCCATATGCTCCGCTACTACGCAATCCGCGCCCTCATGACTCATTTCGAGGGACGGCCCGACACCTTCGCGGCGATGGCCGCGGAGCTGGACGCCGCCTGCGCTTCGGGGCGCGAGACCGAGTGGGTGAACCTCGGCGGGCAGATAGCTCCCGCGTCCCGCGTGGACGGTCTCCGTGCCCGGATCGGCCGGGGCGAGATCGAGTCCTGGGACGCCGTCCACGCCGAATACGAATCGATGGCGGCCGCGTACCCCGCGGATCTGGCCGCGCACGCCTGGGCGGTCCTCCGTCTCCTTTCGAGCGGCAAGCCGATCGACGCGGCGGCTTTCTCGGGGGAACTCGTTCTCGTCCTGGAGACGCGGCGGTGGATCGAGGATCAGGTATACCGGAGCCGCGCCAAGGATTACCGCGATTCCTTCCGCGCCGCTACCTACCGAAACGAGGCGGAGATGACCGCCGTCCTCGGCACCGCCGAGGACAACTCGTTCGTGAAGCTCGCCGAGAAGGAGACCGCCGCCTTCGCCGCGCGCGTGGAAGCGGCCGCCGCCCGGCTGTAGCGGCCACGGCCTACGGTCACCGGCTTAGGGCGGCCGCGGCCGGCGGCAGCCCCGAGCAACCGCTCATCGCGGTCGCTCGCGGGTTTTCCGCCGCAGGCGCGGCCGTATTACCAGTGGGGCGCGTAGGCGAAGACGCCGAGCGCCGCCAGGTGCCAGACGAGGAACAGGGTGAATACGAAGACGCCGGTGAAAATCCGTCCGGTTTTTCGGAAGAAGTAGGTATAG
>JAEWSV010000079.1 GCA_023398155.1 Spirochaetota bacterium | reverse complement strand
GTGCCGATGCGCATCTCAACCGTGCTGGAAGGGCAGGAGCTCGTCGTCGAGAAAGCGGTGCCGCTCAAAAGCGACACCCAGGCGGGAGTCTCCGTCGCGATCACGGACAACGAGATGAAATCGACCGCCCAGATCGGCATCGTAGAAGACGTCATGTCTTCCATTAAGACCTTGCCCGGCGTGGGATACGCGGGAGGGTGGAACGCGCGTCCCTCCATCCGGGGCGGTTCTCCGGACGAGACCACCGTGGTCCTGGACGGGTTCGAAGTCGCGTATCCCTACCATTGGGGCGGCGCGTTCTCCATCTTCAATCCGAACGTCGTGGAATCGGCCAAGCTTTCTGCGGGCCTCGTGAGCGCGCGGTACGGGAGGCTCATCTCGGGGCTCCTCGAGATCAATTCCAAGACGCCGAAAGAGGAAGACCTCCGCGTAGACACCTCCTGGACCACGAGCGGCGCGGAGGCCTATATCCAGACGCCGCTCGGGAACGACGCGGGACTGCTCCTCGGCGGCAAAGTCACCTGGATGGAAGTCTCCTTCGGCCTCGCGGGGGCGGAAGATACCTTCAGCCAGGTACCTTTCATCCGGGACGCCTACGGCCGCTTCTACTGGACGCCGGCCGACCGGCTCCAGCTCGCGGTGAACGCCTTCCTCGGCTCCGACGGCGTCGGCGTGGAGCTCGAGGGGGAAGATGAAGACCTCGTCACCACCGATAGCGACTTCGACTGGATCAACCGGACCGTGATCCTGTCCGGGAACGCGAAATGGCTCGCGCGGGACGACCTGCAGCTCCAGGCCATGGCCGGTTGGAACCGGATCAGCGCGAAGGTAGCCTTCGACTCGACCTACTCGGGCGAAGTTCCCTATTCGCAAGACTTCCTGTCGCGCTACGACGGATCCCTCCTGGACGCCGACCATGTCGCCGACGGCAAGATGGGCGGGGCGGCTTCTTTCAGCGTGGATAGCGCCTACTTCAAGTACGACGAGGAGGACCTCAACGATATCTTCCAGGGCCGCGCGGAGAGCGAATGGGAATTCGCCGAGGGCCAGAGCTTGGTGTTCGGCGTCGACGGGCTCCTCAACGTGGGAACCATGGAATCTAAGGCCGACGGCTACCAGGATTTCAGGGAAGGCGGCGTCGATTCCTACATCCCGGTCTCGCTGGAAATGGAATCGGACGAGAACAAGACCCTCAACTCGGGTTCCTTCCTCCTGTGGGAGTACGGGAGCGAGGAGGACGACGTCACCGGCGAGCTCGGCCTCCGCGTGGATCATTCCTACCTCTGGAACGACGACATCAGCATCCAGACCTATCCGGTCGCCAATCCGCGCCTCCGCGTAGCTTGGCGGCCGGTGCGGAACCGGGGCGGGATAAAGAGCCTGACCCTCACGACGGGCGGCGGCCTGTTCTCCAAGCTGCCGTTCATCACCTCGGCCTTCGATGAGAAGTACGACATGGACGACTTCAGCATCGGGCCGGATCGCGCGGTCTTGGGACTCGCGGGGACGGAGCTCCAACTCTCGAAAGGTTGGAAGTTCACGCTGGAGGGGTATTACAAGTACTATTTCCAGCGCTTCTACATCACCCAAGTACCGGAGACCAACCCGGTGGAGCTCCTGGTCCACGATGACGGCATCGGGTACGTGGCCGGCTTCGATCTCATGCTCCAGAAGAAAGAGAGCCGCTGGTTCGACGGATACATCACCTACTCGTTCGTGTACGCGCGCTACAAGAATCCCACCGCCTCCTTGGAGGGCGCGGACATGTCGCTCATCGACGGCTCTCCGCTGGACGATTGGTACTTTCCCTCGTACCACCGGTTCCACAACCTGAACCTCGTGGCCAATTTCAAGCCGTGGAAAGCGGTGACCTTCAGCGTCAAGGCGAGCCTCGCCTCGGGGGCGCCGCGGAAGGAGGTCGGCGAACCGGAGCCGTACGCCGCGGTGATGGAGGACGGGACGGTGATCGAGCGCTGGAAGCGGACTTCCGAGTACAGCGACACGCTGCGGAACGACCTGAGCTGCCCGGTGGACATCAAGGTATCCTTCTCCAACTACTACCGCCGATCGAAGGTCCGGTGGGAATACTACATCGGCCTGGAAGACGTGTTCTCCGGCCTGTACTCCCCCAAGACGAACAAAGCCATCGACGAGTTCACCGGCGAAGAGCTCTCGGGCTCGGGCGAAGCGGAGTTCACGGCCGGAGTACCCGTGCCGTCCTTCGGTTTCAAGATCAGCTATTGAGGAGGCGCGCGATGCGAAATAAACCATTGTTCTCCGCAGCCATGTCCCTCGTCGCGTTCGCCTCGGCGTTCCTCGGCGCTTGCGCCGGTCTGCCCCGCGAGGGGTGGGCGGTCGACGGGAAAGCGCTCCCGAAAGGGGCCGCAATCGGCCTCTCCCTCGCCGAGGGCGATGTGACGGAGGCGGTCCTGACTTCTCCTTACTTGGGCGAAGGAGTCGAGGTTCGGGGGGAGGTCGTGCCGCCTCTATCTTCGTCGTCCTACCTGATCGAACTCACCGAATTGCGCTATTTCGGGAATTGGCGGAAGGGCTGGACCGAGGCGACTTTCGCGCTGACCGGGAGCCTCCGTCTCCGGATCGAGGACGGCCAATGGAGATGCGCCCTCGAGGAAGCGCCCGTCGTCGGCTCGGCGACATCCGCCAAGCTGCGGTACGCGGACGACTTCCTCTACGGGGACCGGGCCTTGGAAGCGGTGCGGCACCGGACTGAGCGGATCAATGCCGCCGTGGCCGTGTTGCGGGGAAACGGCGCGACCTGGTTCGATATGGCCGAGAAGCCCGAAGGGCTGTTCAAGCGAGAACGGGGACTGAGCTTGACCGAGGCCGTCGGACCGGTCCTGTTCCCGGAAGTCTACGGATACCCCTCCGGCACGTGGAAAGAAGGACCGTGGCTGAAGGGCGACGGCAGGAAGTGGGACACGGGCTATACCAAGAGCCGCTTCCCCGAGCATCTCCGTGAGGTCCGCGATTCGGGCACGCTCTACCGCGATTGGGAAGAGGCCCTGCCGCTCTGGTATCTCGCCGTCCAATGGGCTCCTTTCTGGGAAGAGAGGTTCCCGGCCGGTGAATTTTCCTTATTGCATACTAATGGAGACGAAAAATGAACGAACAATTTTCCCTGACGCAATTCTTCCTTCTGGGCGGCTTCTTCATGTGGCCCCTCCTCGTGTTCTCCATCGCGACGCTGGGCCTCATCCTGGAGCGTTTCGCCTACATAGCCTTGCACGATCTCTCGGTGGCCAAGCTCAAGGGTCAGGTCTTGGACCTGATCGCGCTGGGAAACGCGGAGGGCGCCAAATCCTTCCTACGGACCCAGAATCGGCGACGGTCGGCGGCGCCCATCTTCCTCGCGTGCTTGGATAGCGCGAGCCTCGGGGAACACCGGATGGAGAAGGCCGTGGAAGCGGTAGCGGGCGAGCGGATACGGAAACTGGAGAACGGGTTCAACTTCCTCCAGGCCCTCGCCTCCCTTTCGCCGTTGACCGGATTCCTCGGGACGGTATCCGGAATGATCGGAGCGTTCAGGTCCATCGCGAACGCTTCGGAGGTTAACGCGCAGCTGGTCGCCAACGGCATCTACGAGGCGCTCATCACGACGGTTTTCGGCCTCATCATCGCCATCATCGCGATCACGGCTTATAACCTCTTCGCCCACATCGTGGACAAGTTCGCCGGCGAGATCGAGAAAGGCGCGAGCGACTTGATCGAGGCGACCCTGCTCCAGGCGGAGACCGGAAAGTGAACGTCCGCATAGCGAGGAAGAAGCCGGTCGATCCCATGGAATCGGGCTCGCTCCAGGACCTCGCCTTCCTCCTCATCATCTATTTCATCGTGATCGCGGGTTTCACGGTGAACTCGGGGTACCTCCTCAGGCTCCCGACCAAGGCCAGCCAGCGGGTGGTGAACGTCCAGGACCTCGTCAAGCTGCGCTTGGACGCGGCGGGAGGCCTCGCGTTGAACGGAAAGGCCATCACCACGGCCGAAGCGGACGCGGAACTCCGCGCGGCGATGGCGGAGCGGCCCAACCTGACCGTCCTCCTTTCGATCCACCCGGATTGCCCTTGGCAGGACGTCGTGGACGTGATCGCCGCGGCCCAGCGGAATCACGTGGAGAATTTCTCGTTCAAATCGGAGGCTTCGGCGCCGTCCGCTCCCGGGGCGACGTCCGCGGGCGCGGCGCGACCGGCCGCCGCGGGGGAGGCCGAATCGTGAAGTTGGCGCGCAAACGGCGGAACTATCCGCAAGTGCCGATCTCCGCGATGTCGGACATCGGCTTCCTCCTCCTCATCTTCATCATGCTCGTGAGCCTCATCAATTACCGGCATGAGGTCAAGATCGAGTATCCCGAAGGGCACGAGGCGAAGAAGACCCAGGAAGCCCACAACTTCGAGATCTGGGTGGACTCGGACGGCGCCGTTTACTACGAGGGACGGAACTTGGACGGAGTTGAACTGGAACGGCTCCTGACGGAGACCTACACGAAGCATCCGGACGAGCGGATCCACATCATCGCGGACCGCAGGACGCCGTACCGGAACGTGGAAGGGGTGATGAGCATCCTACAACTGCTCCAGCACCGGGTCGTAAGCCTCGTGGTCAAGGAAGATTAGATGGACCAGCTCTATGAATTCGGTATCAGGCACGGCCGTAAAGTCCTCATCCTCGTTGCCGCGGCCGTCCACATCGCGGTCCTCTTGCTCGTCACCTTCCGGCTTTCCCCGACCCGGACCGAGGAGCGGGAGGTCGCGGAAGTCTTCAAGATGGTGGATGTCGCAGAGTACGTGCCGCCTCCGCCGACGCGGCCCAAGGAAATTGTCCCGCCGGAGGCGACCGTCCAGGTGGCGGTGCAGGCCCCCGTCGCGTCCGACATCATCGAGACGGAGAAGATGGTCCTGGAGACGGATCGCCCCATCACGACCGCGGTCGTGATGGATCGCCTGGAAGAGGCGATCGAGTACGTGCCGCAGCACAAGGTGAGCCGCGTCCCCGTCATCCCGGCGCAGCGCGTCCTGGACCGGATCCAGTACCCGGACCTCGCGGCTAAGCAAGGCATCGAGGCGGTCGTGTACCTGGAACTCCATATCGATCGGGGAGGGCGGATCCGCAATATACTCGTGCTCAAGGACCCCGGATACGGGTTCGCCCAGGCCGCGATCAAGGCCTTGGACGGGATCGTCTGCCAGCCCGCGGCCGCCAATGGGGAGGCGGTGGCGGTAAAATTCCGTTATCCGGTCCGGTTCACGCTCAAACGGTGAGCCAGCGTTTATGATGTAAGGATGCTGACCGCGAGCCTCGCCCTCCTCCTCGTTTCCGCCGTCTTCCACGCGGTCACCCAGGCCATGATCGCCTCCGGCCGCGATAAGCGGACGTACGCCTGGCTGATGCTGGGGACGGCGAGCATCCTGGGGCTCCCGCTTCTCTTCACCCTCGACCTCCGCTCGACGACTCCCGCCGGTTGGGGGCTCATCCTGGCGAGCGGAGTCCTGGAGGCCGTGTACTATTCCGTTCTGACGAAGGCGTACGAGCTCGGCGATTTCTCTACCGTCTATCCGATCTCGCGCGGCTCGGGGCCGCTCTTCGTGCTCCTCTGGGCCTCGATTTTCCTGGGTGAGCGGCCCTCGGCCGCGGGGCTCTTCGGCATCTGCTTGGTGGTCGTCGGTATCTACTTCGTGAACCTGCCTTCGCTTTCCGCCTGGCGGCGGCCGTTTAAGGCCGCGGGAGGCGCCGCGGCTGCCTGGGCGCTCGCGACGGGGCTCGTAATATCGCTCTACACGACC
>JAEWSV010000072.1 GCA_023398155.1 Spirochaetota bacterium | reverse complement strand
GTCGAGGAGGACAAGGGCTACGATCAGGATCAGGGAAGGCAGGAAATCGGCGGTCTTGACCTTTTTGAGGCCGAGGAGGTTGAGGCCGATCATGAGGACCAGGGCGCCGCCGATGCCGGTGAGCTCGCCGAGCATGAGCTCGGAGACGAAGGGCTTGAGGGTGCCGGCGGCGAGGGTCAGGGCGCCCTGGTAGACCAGGATCGGCAAAGCGGAGAAAGCGACGCCGGGGCCCATCGCCGCGGCCATGAGGATGGCCATAAAGCCGTCCAGGACCGACTTGGTGAGGATGAGCGTATAGTCGCCCTCGGTCCCCGCCTGGAACGACCCGACCAGAGCCATGGCGCCGACGCAGAAGAGGACCGAGGAGTTGAGGAAGCCGTGGCCGAAGTCCCAGCCCGACCGGCCGTCCGATGATTCGGCCTGCGCCGCGCCTTCGGCAGCTTCCGAGGTACCTGCCGCGACCGGTTTGCGCCGCAGGGTGACGCGCTCAAGGAACCGACCGAAGCGCAGGATCGCGCCGTCGATATCCATAGCCGTACCGAGCAAGCCGCCGGCGATGAGGGCTATCGCGAGATAGATGATCCGGCCGCTCCTGAGCGACATGGCGATGCCGATGACGAGGGTCGTGAAACCGGCGCCGTCGAACACCACCTGACGGAAGGCGTCCTTAATGCGCCCAGCGAAGGCGATGCCGATGAGCGAGCCGATGATGATGGCCAAGCAATTGACGATGGTTGCGAACATAGTGCCGACCAGCCTAGCCCCGTCCGGCCCTCGACGTCAACGATCGTCCTGAAGAAAGGAGGAAGATCCGGGCGCGGGATGCGGGGCGGGATCGCTCAAGCGCATCACGCCCGAACGGGTCGTTCGAGGACCTTGCGCGCCGCGAAATAAACCGCGAGACTGACGGCGGCGAAACCGATGTAGGAACCGAACAGGGTCCGATAGCCCGCCCCTTCCACGATGAACCCGCCGAGCGCGCTGCCGACGAAGGTCGGGAGCCCCTGGCCGAGGGAGAGGTACATCGCCATGCCGAGCGCGCGCCGTTCGGGGGGAACGCTCGTCGAAACGAACGCGATGGCCGCAGGGTGGAACAGCCCGTAACAGAGCGAATGCAGGACCTGCCCCGCGACGGCGCCCGCCGCGTTCGGGAAGAGGGCGTAGATCGCGAGGCGGACCGCCACCGCGACCACCGAAAGCGCGAGAAGGGGCGGCGAACCGAAGCGCCGGATCAAGCGGGCCGAAAGGAACATGACGGGGATTTCCGAGCAGGCCGAAAGCGCCCAGAGGAGGCCCACCGCGTCCCACCGGAGCTCCTCTACGACGTAGATCGAAAAGAAGGAAGTCACCGGCGCCATGGCGACGCGGCCGAAGCCGATCATCACGAGGCCCGCGATGAAGGCCCGATCCCATTTGCGGTTATGCTCGCCTCCCGAAGCCTGGGCCCGACGGGACTTGAGTTCGGCGGGATCGCGGTCCGGAAGCGCCGCGAAGGACGCTAGGGTGACGCCGCAGGTCAAAGCGATCCAGATGATGATGGGAACGGAGCGGTCCGGCTTGAGGATCGGAGAATATTGGAGGAAGAGGGCCATGAGTACGAAGCTCACGGAGCCGACGGTGCGGATACGGCCGTAATCTCCCGAGGGACCGAGCGAGAGGGTGGCCGTAGCGTCCAGGAGCGGGATGAGCGAGCGTAGACCCACCGCCATCACCACGAGGCTGAGGGCGCTCACCGCGGGATGCCGGAAAACCGCGAGCGGGGCCAGCGAGACGAGTACGAGAATCAGAGCGAGGGCGAGCGGCGGCCGGTAGCGTCCCAGCCGATCGGAAAGATGGCCGAGCAGGAAGGGCCCGGCGATGCCGGCCACCTCGAAAAGGCCGAGTAAGAAACCGATGACCGCCGGTGAATAACCGAGGCCGCGGATGAGTACGGGAAGGTAGGGAGAGGTTACGCCGTAGACCGTGAACGCGGTGAAAAAGGCCAACGCGAGGGGCATAAGCCCATTCTATATGAGCGCTTGCCCCTTCGCTAGCGGGCGGCCGGAAGCCGCCCGCGGAAGCGGGGCGGAGCGTCGAACTAGCGACCGGCTATTTCGCTCCCCGCTCGGCCGAACCGGAAAGGACTTTGGGCAGGACCGCGACGCCGACGACGCCGAACGCCGCGGCGGTCAGGAGACCCGCGTAGGGATTCAGGCTCAGTCCCGCGACGAGGAGTCCGGCGAGACTGCAGAGGGCCAGGAAAACCGAGTAGGGCATCTGGGTCGCCACGTGCTCCAGGTGAGGACAGCTCGCCCCCGTGGAGGAGAGGATGGTGGTGTCGGAAATGGGCGAACAATGGTCGCCGAAGACCGCGCCGCTCATGACCGCGGCGACCGATATGAGCGTCGCGTTAAGGGCGGCCTCCACGGCGAAACCGGCCTGCAGCGCGAGCGCGTGGGCGATCGGGAAGGCGATGGGGATCATGATGGCCATGGTGCCCCAGCTGGTACCGGTCGCGAAGGAAATCACGCAGGATATGGCGAAGACCACGACCGGCAAGGCCCAAAGCGGGAACCGGCCTTCCACGACGGCCTCGGAAAGGAAATTCGCCAGGCCGACGCCGCCGTCCGCGGGGGATTTCTTGATGATGAAGCCGATGGACCAGGCCATCGTGAGGATGAGGATGGCGGGGACCATCGACTTGAGCCCGTCGATGATGGCCTCCGAGCTCTTGCCGAGGGTGAGGAGCTTCCTGCAGATGAAATAGACGTAGGAAACCGCGAGGGTGAAGAGGATGGCGTAGAAGAGAGCCTTGGACGCGTCGGTGTTGTTAAAGGCTTCGCCGATCGGGATGGACGCGATGGCCGCGGCCAAGGTCGGCACGCCCTCGCCTCCGACCGCGCCCATCCAGGTGGTCATCGGGAAAAAGAAAACCGAAGCGACGATGAGGAGTGCGAGCGGCGCGACGAAATCGTACCAACGGGCCGCGGGATTGGCGGACTCCTCCAGCTTGCCAGACACGAGCCCGAAGCGGGCCTCGTCCATGAGACCCTCACCGGAGAGAGCGCGCTTCTCCGCGCGCGCCATCGGGCCGAAATCCTTGCCGCCGAGGGCGAGGTAGCCGACGAAGGCGATCGCGAGGAGGGCGTAGAGGTTGTAGGGAATCGATCGAATGAAATAGGAGAATTCGGAGATGCCGAGGGAATCGAAGCCTTGGGCGCTCTTCGTATAGGACATAACGGTGATGACCCAGCTGGAAATAGGCGCGAGGATGCAGACCGGCGCCGCGGTGGAATCCAGGATGAAAGCGAGCTTCGCACGGGAAATATTCTTCTCGTCGCACACCGGCTTCATGCACGCGCCGATCGTGAGGCTGTTGAAGTAGTC
>JAEWSV010000062.1 GCA_023398155.1 Spirochaetota bacterium | reverse complement strand
GCGGGACCGTGGAAAAGGCTATGGCGGCCGTGCTCGCGAAGCGGACGGGACTGCCCCGGGCGGCCGCGGCGCAGTCGATGCCTTTCCCCGAAGCGGTATTCGCGCGTTTCCTTACGGGGGTAGCCTCGGCCGGGGCTTCGGCCGGAGCCGCCGCCGGAGCCGCCGTCGGAGCAGCGGCCCAGGAAGATGCCGCCGGCCCCGTTGAAGCCGCGGCCCCGGGCGTAGGCGGCCGATCGGTAAGCGAAGAGCTCGTCGCCGCCTTCCCCGCGGGCCTCCACTGCGCGGCGGTATTTTCCGTCGACTACCAACACGGAGACCGGTTATCGGAAGAGGAACGCGAGCGCACCTACCGTTGCGTGGCGGATACCGTCAGGCAGGTGGCGGGCAGGGAAGCCGCGGTCCGCGTCGCTCCCCTCGGCCCGACGCGCTTCGCCGTATCCCTCTCCTTCGACGGGGCCGACCTGGCGCCGGAATCGGCCGAGGCCGCGGCCTACGCGGCCGTGGAACGGGCGCGGGAGCCCGCGGAACGTTATTTCGCGGTAGCCCTCACGGCCGGCATCGGACCGGCGGTGGACGCCCTCCTCCGGCTTCCCGATTCGTACCGCGCGGCGGAGCGCGCCCTCGAGAGCGCGGACGCGTTCCGGCCGGTCGTGCGCCACGCGGCGGGCCGCGGGCCGACTGCCGCGAGATCGCTCCGGAGCCTGGCCGATTCGGAGTCCATGGAGCGCATCGTGGCGGACCTGGCCCGTGCGGTGGAGACGCGGCAGGCCGACCTCGTCGCTTCCTCGCTGGACGCGGCCCTCGCCGATCTCGAGGGCGACGCCGTGAGCGCGGCCGAGACGCTCGCGGTGTGCTGCGATCTCCTTTACGCGATCCTGGGACGCCTGGAGGGCGCCGCGATCCTTCTGGATTCATTCTTCCCGGACGTGGTTTCGGGCTATCGGTCCCTCTTCTCGGCCGAAGACGGCGCGGCCATGCGGGATTGGCTGAGGACGGTCAGGGACGGTCTAGCCGCGCGTTTCGAGGGGGACATCGCGCGCGGCCGAAATCCGCTCGTGGCCGGAGTCCGCGAGTACGTGACCGCGCGTTGGGCGGAGAAGATAAGCCTGCCGGAGGTCGCCGCGCACTTCCAGGTATCGCCGAATCACCTCAGTTCGATCTTCAAGAAGTACAACGGCACGGGATTCGTCGAGTTCGTCGCCTCGGTCAAGATGGAAAAGGCCAAAGAACTCATCGTCGCCGGGCGCTACAAGATGTACGAGATAGCCCAGCTCCTCGCCTACGAGGACGCGTACTATTTCAGCAAGGTTTTCAAGCGGGTGACGGGCATGTCCCCGCGGGAATACCATCTGCGCTACGCCGTCATGGGCGGCGGGATAGATGGCGCCGATGGGCGGATCTCGAATTCTTTCGATTGACCGTATAAAAACACCGTTCGCGTAGAATATTCCATCTTCTTGTCGGTCTTAGGGGCGGGGATTTGGCCGTTCGCACCCATCAAATCGGAAAATATCTCATTTTCCGTTTGCGGAAACCGGGTGTAGGCTTCTTTCACATCAAGAAGGAGGATGAGCGATGAAGAAATTTCTCATAACGATCGCCCTGGTCGCGGTCGGTTTCTCGGGCCTTTGGGCGAACGGCGGCAGCGAAACGAGCGCGCAGTCGGGGAACGTAAAGCTCAAGATGATCGTGTGGGACCTCTCCCAGACGACCTACATGCAGCCCATGGTGGACGCCTACACGGCGAAGCACCCGAACGTTTCCATCGAGTTCGTGAACATACCCGCGAACGAGTACGGCGATAAGCTGGCCATCATGCTGGCGGGAGGCGACGACAGCGACATCGTTTCCGTCAAGGATATTCCGATGTACGCGAACATGGTCGCCAAGAAGCAGATCGAATCCCTTACCCCCTTCATCGACCGCGACAAGGTCGCGCTCAAGGCGTATAGCGGCGTTACGGACGAGATCACGGTAGACGGGGCCCTCTACGCGCTACCCTACCGAAGCGATGTCTGGGTCCTCTATTACAATAAGGACGCCTTCGATAAGGCCGGCGTGAAGTATCCCACGAACGACATGACCTGGGACGAGTACGCCGCCCTCGCCAAGAAAGTCTCCGCCGGCACGGGCGTGGACCGCGTGTACGGTTCCCACTACCACACCTGGCGTTCCACGGTGCAGCTCCCCACGGTGCAGGACGGGAAGAATAAGATCATCTCCACCGATTATTCCTTCATGAAGCCGTACTACGAACTCGTGCTCAAGATGCAGAAAGACCAGTCCGTCATGGATTACGCATCCCTCAAGGTCGGCAACATCCACTACTCCGGCCTGTTCTACAACAAGCAGATCGCCATGATCCCGATGGGTTCCTGGTTCATCGGCACGCTCATGAGCAAGGTGAAGGACGGTACGACCGACGTGAAATGGGGCATCGTGAAGTACCCGCACCCGAAGGGCGTCAGCGCGGGCACCACCGCCGGCACCATCACTTCGCTGGCCCTCAACGCCAAGTCGCAGAACAAGGACGCGGCCTGGGACTTCATCAAGTTCTTCTGCGGTCCGGAAGGCGCGGAAATCCTCGCGGCGCAGGGTTCCATGCCGGCCATCCGCAACGACGACGTCATCTCCATCATCACCAAGCGCGAGGGCTTCCCCGCCGACAAGAACAGCGCCTCCGCCTTGGAGACCAAGACCGTGCGCCTGGAGTTGCCGCTCCATCCGAAGGTCGGCGTCATAGAGAAGATCCTCAACGAGGAGCATGAGCTGATCATGACCGGCTCGATCCCCGTGGATCAGGGCCTGGCGAACATGTCCCGTCGCGTCAAGGAATCCCTCGGCCAATAGGCCCTGCGGCCCTTCCTCTACTCTGACCGGGCGGCTTGTACGCCGCCGGACCGGGCGGCTTGTACGCCGCCCGGTCCTTCGATTCGCACGTAATCCCCGGAGGCTTCGAATGACCGCGTCCGCCGGCAAGGCGCTGAAAAGCAACCTCATAGCCTATTCCTTCATCTTGCCGAACCTGCTCGGTTTCGCCATTTTCACCTTGGCGCCGATGGCCTTCGCCTTGGTGCTTTCGTTCATGACCTGGGACGGCGCGAACCCGATCGCGTTCGCTGGGCTCAAGAATTTTACCCGCATGCTCGGCGACGAGACGTTCCGCATTTCCACGCTCAACACGATCTACTACGCGGTCGGCACGGTGCCGCTCACGATGATCCTCTCCCTTATCCTCGCCGTGCTCCTCAACCGGGAGCTCAAGGGCCGGGACGTATTCCGGGCCATATTCTTCTTTCCGTACGTCGCGTCCCTCGTGGCCGTGGCGGTGGTGTGGAACATGATCTTCCATCCGGCCATGGGGCCGGTGAACAACATACTTCACTGGCTCGGCGTGGCCGAGCCTCCCCGATGGACGGCGTCCACAACCTGGGCCATGCCGACGGTGATCATGGCCTCCATCTGGCGCGGCGTCGGCTACTACATGATCATCTACCTCGCCGCCCTGCAGGGCATCTCGCCGAGCCTCTACGAGGCGGCGGAGATGGACGGGGCGGGCGGTTGGCAACGGTTCAGGCGCATCACCATCCCGCTGCTCACCCCGGCGACCTTCTTCGTTTCCATGATGCTCACGATCAACTGCTTCAAGGTCTTCGACTTGATCGCCGTGATGACCAGCGGAGGTCCGGGGCGGGCGACGAACGTGCTGGTCTACATGATCTACAACCAGGCGTTCATCAATTTCGATTACGGGTACTCGAGCGCCATCGCCATGATCCTCTTCGTCCTCGTCATGGTCATCACCGTGCTTCAATTCCGCGTGGAGAAGAAATGGGTAAGCTATCTATAAGCGGCACCGGCCTGCGCTCCTATTCCGCCCAGGCGCGGATCAACACCTCGATCCTCTACGCCATCCTCATCGCCATGGCGGCGTTCACCCTTCTGCCCTTCTTCTGGATGGTCTCGGCATCCCTCCAGATGGACAAGGACGTCTTCCGCTTCCCCTTCCGCTGGATACCGAAGGAGCCGCGCTGGAAGAATTACGCCCTCATCTGGGAGCGGATTCCCTTTCTCACCTTCATCTACAATACGACCAAGATCACCCTCATCGTCACGCTCCTCCAGTTGCTCACGAGCAGCCTCGCGGCCTACGCCTTCGCGCGGCTGGAGTTCAAGGGTAGGGACATCCTCTTCCTCGGTTACGTCGGCACTTACGCCATCCCGTGGCAGGTCTACATGGTGCCCCAGTTCATCATGATGCGGAAGCTCGGCCTCAACGATACCCACCTGGCCCTCATCCTGCTCCAATTCATTTCCGCTTTCGGCGTCTTCCTGATGCGGCAATTCTTCATCGGCATACCCAAGGAGCTCTCCGACGCGGCCCGGATCGACGGGCTCTCCGAGTACGGCATCTACGCGCGCATCCTCATGCCGCTCTCCAAGCCGGCGCTCGCGACGCTCACGATCTTCACCTTCGTGACGACCTGGAACGACTTCATGGGGCCGCTCATCTACCTGTCGAGCGAGAAGATGAAGACGATCCAGCTCGGCCTGCGCATGTTCATCGCCCAATTCTCGGCCGACTACGCCCTCATCATGGCCGCTTCCATCGTCTCGCTCGTGCCGGTCATCGTCATGTTCCTGGCCCTTCAGCGCTTCTTCATCGAGGGCGTGGCGGCCACGGGCGTCAAAGGCTGACGATGGATTTCAGGGAGGAGATCGAGCGGGCCGCGGCCGCGTTCAGGGGCGAGCCGATCCCGTCGCTGTCCTTCTCCCTGTACCGGATCTTCGACGAGACGGGCGACCGTCTCCGCTATGAGGCGGCGTATTTCGAGCGGCGCCGACGCCTCGTCGCGTTCGGCCTGGCGGCCTCCCTCGATCGGAAGCCGGAGGACCTCGCGGCGCTGCAAGACGCGATATGGGCCGTCTGCGACGAGTTCACCTGGGCGCTCCCGGCCCACCTCGGCGGGCGGAGCTTGGAGCCGGCCGCCCTCGGCGACTGCGCGGCGTGCCTGGATCTCTTCGCCTGCGAGACGGCCTTCGCCCTTGCCGAAATCCGTCACGTACTCCGCGCGGACCTCGAAGCGATCGTGGCCGAACGGATCGCCGCGGAGGTCGATCGCCGCGTCCTCGCGCCCTTCGTCGCTCGTCAGGAAAGTTGGAACTGGGAGCTCATGCGGAACAACTGGTGCGCCGTGTGCGCCGGTTCGGTAGGCGCCGCGGCGCTCTACCTCTACGGTGACGGGCCGCAACTGACGGCGGTCCTTGACCGCGTCATGCCTACCTTGGATC
>JAEWSV010000060.1 GCA_023398155.1 Spirochaetota bacterium | reverse complement strand
CTCGCCCCGATGGAAGACGACCTCGTCGCAGCCTGCTTCCTTGGCGGCCTGGCTGGCCATGACGTTCGGGAGGAGGTTGAGGGTCTTGATGTCGCAGTGGAGGTACCGCGTGTCCTCCACGGCGATGAGGCGGAGCTTCCGGCCGATGGCCGTGAGCGGCTTGGGCCGTACGGTCACGAGGAGGTTGGCGGGCACGGACGACGGCGGGAAGGCGTGGCTCCGCATGGCCGTTCCGCGGGTAGCCTGCCAATAGACCAGGAGGGCGCCCGCTTCATCCACGCGGTTCACGAGGTCCTGGAGGAGCGCCGCGAGCTCCTCTCGCGGCAGGGGGTGGGCGATCGCCAGAGCATCGCAGCTCCGGTAAAACCGGTCCAGGTGGTCGTCCAGGGCGTAGATTACGCGGCGCGCCGCGTAGGTCGCGTCGTACACGCCGTCCCCGAAATAGACCGCCCGATCGTTCATCGGAACCGTCATGTCTTGGATCGGACCCGTCGCACCGTTGTAATAGCCGATGTCGATCATGGAATCCTCCGTAGATGCTGCCGAAGATGACGCGGAACGCTTCGTTGGTATGCTCCGTCCGCGCCGAGGCGCTTTCCATTTTCGCCGCGATGGCCTTGAGCGAGACGGAGGCGGCGTGCGCGTTGCGCGAGGACGTCTCCGCGAGTCTCCGGATCTCGTCCGCCGCCCCGTTGATGATACCGATGAGGTCGAGGATCGTCGAGGTGGAAGTACGGATTTCGACGATGGCGCCCACCGCCGTCAGCATGGCCGAACTCACGGCGCCGATCCCGAATACCGGCTTGCTCCGAATTTCCATGCGCCGGCTCCTGAAGGCCCCGCGTACGGCCGCGGCAAGTTCGTGGACTACGGAGCAACGGAGAGTCCGTCGCTTTTCTCTTTATCGATAACCGTTCTTTGTTTGCGCTTTTCCCGTTGCGGGTCTATCTTTCACCCATGAAAGCTGAGCGCGATATAGGGAAATCTCTCGGCAGGGACGACGCGGAGGAAAAGACGCGGGGGCGGACCCGCTTCGCGGACGACCATCCGCGCCCCGGATTGCTGCACGCGGCGATCCTCGCGAGTCCGCACGCGCGGGCCCGCATCGTCTCCATCGACACGAGGGCCGCCGCCGCCGCGGCCGGCGTGCGCGGCGTCTTCACCGGCGCCGACTGGGACGCCCTCATCGGCCTCTACATGGGCGACAAGCCGCCCCTCGCGCGCGGCGAGGTGCGGCACCACGGAGAACCGGTCGCGGCGGTGGTGGCCGACGACGAGGCTTCCGCCCTGGCGGCCCTTCGCCTCATCGCCGTGGACTACGAGCCGCTCCCCCCGGTCAAGACGCCGCGGGAAGCGCTCGCGAACGGCGCCCCCATCCTCCACCCGGCGCTCGATTCGTACCGCCGCATCCCCGCCATCCTCCCCGAAAGCGGTTCCAACGTGGCCAACCGGACCCGCATCCGCAAGGGGGAGATCGAGGCTGCCTTCAAGGGCGCGGCCGTCACCGTGGAAGGAAGTTTCTCCTTCCCGCCCGGCGACCACGTGGCGATGGAACCGCGCGCCGTGGAGGCCGAAGTCAAGGCGAACGGCAGGATCATCGTGCGGTCCTCCACCCAGTCGCCCTTCGGCGTTCGGACCCTCCTGGCCAAGGCCTTCGGCATACCCGAGGGCAAGATCCGGGTTATCGCCCCTCCCGTCGGGGGAGGCTTCGGAGGGAAGGCGGGCATCCAGCTGGAACCCCTCGCCTATCTCTTGTCCAAAGCGCTCAGCGGAAGGGCCGTCCGGCTCGTGAACTCGCGCGAGGCGGATCTCATCTCCAGCCCCGGCCGTCCCGGCCTGGAAGCCAGGGTCTCCCTCGCAGCCGACTCGGAGGGAAACCTCCAGGGAGCCGACATCGAACTGCTGTTCGATTCGGGCGGCTACGCCGACTACGCGGTCAACGTATCGCGGGCCGCGGGCTATGCCTGCACCGGCCCCTACCGCGTTCCGGCGGTGAAAGCCGATTCGCTCTGCGTCTACACCAACCACCCCTTCGCCACGGCGTACCGCGGCTTCGGCCACATCGAACTCTCCTTCGCGACGGAGCGGGCCATGGACCTCCTAGCCGCCAAGCTCAAGATGGACCCGGCCGAGCTCAGGCTGCGCAACGCGATACGGCCCGGAGACACGGTGCCGACCGGCGCCGTTCTTGACCAAAGCACGGGCGACCTGCCCGCGTGCATCCGCGCGGTCATGGCCCGCCTCGACTGGCCTGAGGGCACCCGCTTCGAGACGGAGACGGCGGGCGGGAGGAAGGTCGTGCGCGCCAAGGGCATAGCCTGCTTCTGGAAGGCGCCGGCCATCCCGACCTTCACCGACGCGGGCGCCGTGCTCTACTTCGCCGAGGACGGGAGCGTATCCCTCGTCACGGGCATCGTGGAGATAGGGCAAGGCACCCACACGGGACTCCGGCAGATCGTCGCCGAAGCCTTCGCCATGGATACTTCCAAGGTCCGCGTCGTGGGAGAGGTGGACACCGACTCCGCGCCGCACGACTGGACGACCGCCGCGAGCCGGTCCCTCTTCATGGCCGGCCGGGCGGCCCTGGCGGCGGTGGAGGACGCGAAAGCCCAGATCAGGAAAATAGCGGCCGCCCCGCTCCGCTGCGCCGAGGAGGACCTGGAGGTCGCCGGCGGCCGGGTCTTCCTCCGCGACGAACCGGATACCGGCCTTCCGCTGGAGAAGGTGGTCCTCGGCTACGTCTACCCCGACGGGGTCTCCATCGGCGGACCGGTCATCGGCCGGGGCTCGTACATCGCCCGGCACCTCACCGGCCTAGACCCGGACACGGGAGCCGGCAGGCCGGGCCTGGAATGGACGCTCGGAGCCGAGGGCGTGGAGGCCGAGGTGGAACTCGCGACGGGCCGTTTCCGTATCCTGAAGGCCGCCTGTTGCATGGACGTGGGAAAGCTCGTGAATCCGGATATAGCGCGGGCCCAGATCGTCGGGGCCATGGGGATGGGCATCGGCTTCGCCACCCGGGAAGCCTTCGTCTTCGATTCCCAGGAGCGCGTGCAGAACGCGAGCCTCCGCGACTTCAAGATCCTCCGCTTCGGGGAAGAACCCGAATACTTCGTGGACTTCGTGGAGACGCCGCAGGGCGACGGCCCCTTCGGCGCGCGAGGGCTCGGTGAACAGGGCATCATCGGGATGCCGAACGCCGTGGCTTCCGCCCTCTCCCGGGCGGTCGGCTACGACTTCGCGACGCTCCCGATCACCGCCGAAGCGCTATGGAAAGCCGCGGGAGGGCTCGACGCATGATCGACACCGACTTCGTCTACGCGCGGCCGGACACGGCCGAGGAGGCCGTCCAGGCCTGGCAGGAGTTCACGGGAAAAGGATCGATGTCCGCGGAGAGCGTCCGCTACCTCGGCGGCGGCACCGAGATCGTCACCGGAGCCCGTAAGGGCGCAGTCCCGGCGGCCGTCATCGATATAAAAAGGATACCGGAAGCTCGGCGCCTCGAGCTCGCGGGCGGGAGGATACATATCGGCGCGGCGCTGCCGCTCAACGAGGCCGGGGATTCCCGGCTCTTCCCCCTGTTCACCGCGACCGTGCGCGGGATAGCCGACCGGACCACGCGGAACCGCCTCAGCGTCGGCGGCAACGTCGCGGGGTCCCTCCCCTACCGAGAAGCCGTCCTCCCCCTCCTC
>JAEWSV010000058.1 GCA_023398155.1 Spirochaetota bacterium | reverse complement strand
TGCCGTACGGGGTCAAGGTTTGGCGCGCGGAGGCTGCCGGAGGTCGGGTTTGACAGCGCGCGCGGCTTTACGGTATCCTTGAACAAATGAAGGAAATGAGGGGAATCTCCGCCGCTCCCGGTATCGCCGTGGGGAAGGCGTTCCTGTATACGGACGACGAAGCGCCCGAGATACCCCGCTACGCCATCGGGGAGCGGGACATCGCCTCCGAGTGGGAACGTTTCCGATCCGCGTGCGCGAAGGCTGAAGGGGAAGTCCGCGAACTGCGCGACCGGGCGGCCCGCGAGATGGGAGAAGAGCACGCCAAGATATTCGAGGCGCATCTCCTCATGCTCGGCGACCCCGAATTGCATGACCGCCTCCGCGCAGGCCTCTCTTCCCTCAAGCGCAATATCGAATGGATCACGTGGGATATTTCCCGCGACCTTTCCCAGAAAATGGCGTCCGCCTCCGATCCGTACTTGCGGGATCGGGCCATGGACATCCACGACGTCTCGCGTCGGGTGCTCAACTGCCTATTGAACGTCAAGAAGATATCCCTCGCCGATCTGGACGAGGACGTGATCCTCGTGACCCACAATCTGCTTCCTTCCGATGCCCTCACAATGAACAAGTCCCGGGTGAAGGGCATCGTGATGGACGTGGGCGGACGTACTTCGCATACCGCCATCCTCGCCCGCGCTTTCGAGATACCCGCGGTGCTCGGGCTTTCCGACGCGACCATCGAGGTGACGCCCGGCTCCTTGGTCGTGGTGGACGGGATAGCCGGCCGCGTGATCGTGGAACCGGACGCGGAGACGGTCAAGCGCTATAAGGCGCTCATGGCTCGGCTGCGCCGGGCCGCGAGCCATCTGCTCACCGAGAAGGACTTGCCCGCTGAAACCCGGGACGGCCGGCGCGTGGTCCTCAAGGCCAACATCGAGATCCCGGAGGAAACGGAGCACGCTCTCACCTACGGAGCGGAAGGCATCGGCCTCTATCGATCGGAATTCCTCTTCCTCACGCCCGGCCGCACGGCGGACGAGGAGGAGCAGTATGAGGCGTATCGGCGCGTGGTCGCGGCCATGGCGGGTAAGCCCGTCACCATTCGTACGCTCGACGTGGGCGGCGACAAGGTCATCCCCGACCTCCAGGACTCCGAGGAGAAAAACCCCCTCCTCGGCTGGCGCGCGATCCGGTTCTGCCTAGCGCGCAAGGAGCTTTTCAAGACCCAGCTCCGCGCCCTCCTCAGGTCGAGCGTCGCGGGCGACCTCCGCATCATGTTTCCCATGATTTCCGGCCTGGAAGAACTCGAGGACGCGTTAGCGGTCCTGGAGGAGGCCAAGGCCGAGTGCGCGGCGAAGGGCCGGCCGGTCGCCGCCGACATAAAGATCGGCACCATGATAGAGGTGCCTTCCGCCGCGATGACGGCCGATATCCTCGCCGAGCGATCGGCGTTCTTCTCCATCGGCACCAACGATCTCGTGCAGTATTCCATCGCGGCCGACCGCGGAAATGAGAGGGTGGCCTATCTGGCACAACCCTTCCATCCCGCGGTCCTCCGTTTCATCAAGGCCACGATCGACGCTGCCCATGCGGCCGGCATCGATGCAGCCATGTGCGGCGAGCTCGCGGGCGATCCCAACGCCACGGCGATCCTGCTCGGCCTCGGCCTGGACGAGTTCAGCATGTCCGCCGTGTCCATTCCCCTCGTGAAGCGCGTGATCCGCGGATCGCTCGCGTCCGAATGCCGAGCGCTCGCCGAAAGCGCCTTGGCGCTCAAGTCGTACCGCGACGTCGATTCGCTCGTTCGATCCTGGATGGTCGAACGCTTCCCAGCCGAATAAGGGCCTTTTTGAGCCCGAGCCCCGCTCTCCTGGAGAAACCGTCGCATGCAATTCGATCCCGATAAGAGATACCGGAACCTTCCCCTCGTCGCTCTGGCGGGACGGCCGAACGTCGGCAAGTCCACGCTCTTCAACCGTCTGCTCCGGCAGCGCCGTTCCATCACGGATCCCACGCCCGGCGTCACGCGCGATCCGGTGGAGGCCGACGCCTTCATCGTCGGCAGGCCGCTCAGGCTCGTGGACACGGGCGGCTTCAAGCTTGACCGCGAGGGCCTGGACGACCTCGTCGTGGAGAAGACGCTCGATACCCTCGGGCGGGCCGACCTCATCGTGTTGGTTCTGGAGGCCGGAGAGAGCACGGGAGAGGACGAGGAATTCATCGAATTCCTCCGGCCCTACCGCGACCGGCTCCTCGTCGCGGTCAACAAGACCGAAGGCGGTCGCCGCGAGGCCGCCGCGTGGAACCTGCTTTCCTACGGCTTCGAATCCATCCTCATGATTTCCGCGGAGCACGGGGACAACATCCTGGAGCTGGAAGAAGCCATCGTCGGCCGCCTCGATTTCTCAAAGGTCGAGGTGAACGACGACGAGACGCGCGATATCCGGCTCGCTCTGGTGGGCAAGCCCAATACCGGCAAGTCGACCCTCTCCAATCGTTTGACCGCGAGCGACGCTTCCATCGTGAGCGACATGCCGGGCACGACCCGCGACGTAGTGGAAGGCCTGTTCTCCTATAAGGGACGGAGCTTCGCCGTATTGGATACGGCGGGCATCCGGCGCAAGAACAAGGTCACCGAGAACATCGAATACTACTCGGTCAACCGGGCCATTAAGACCCTGGACGAAGCGGATATCGTCTTTCTCCTTATCGACGCGGAGGAAGGCCTCACCGACCAGGACAAGAAGATCGCCGCCCTCGCGCACGAGCGCGGCCGTGGGATCATCCTGGTGCTCAATAAGTGGGATAAGATGCCCAAGGTGAAGAATACCCTTGAGGCGGTTACCGACCGCATGCATTTCATGTTCGGGCAGATGGAATACGCCCCCATCCTTCCCGTCTGCGCGATGGACGGTACGGGCGTGGACAAGCTCCTGGACACGGCGCTCCGCATGTACGGCCAACTCACCAAGCGCGTCGAGACGGGCCCGCTCAACCAGGCATTGGAGAAGTGGCTCGAGGAGTACCCGACCCCCATCGGTCCGCGTACCCGCTTCAAGGTCCGCTACGCCACGCAGACCTCGGCGAATCCGGTACGCTTCATGTTCTTCGTCTCCCGGCCCGAAGCGGTGAGCGATCCTTACGTGGCCTACCTCCGCAACAAGATCCGCAAGGATTTGGGATATTCGATGATACCGGTGGAGGTGGAAATCCGCGGTTCGCGGAAAGACCCGATCACCGCCCGTAAGGAACGCGAGGAACGGAGGGAGGCTGAGAATAAGGCCGCCTCCGAGGGCGGAGCGAAACCTACCGCCGCGCGGACCGGCAGGAAAAGTAACGCCAAGGGCGCAGGAGGCTCGGCCGCGGATGGCGCGGGCACGAGTAAAGGCGCAGCCGGCTCCGCGAAGGACGCGTCCGCGGGCGCGTCGGGCTCCGGGTGGGCCAAGGCAAAGAAACCTTCCAAAGGCGGCGCCTCGGGGTCGAAGCGGCCCTTCAGCCGCCGGCGGCCGCACGACTAGGCGGAGGGAACCGTGCCGACCTACCAGATGGGCGAGGTGGAACGGCTGCTCGGCGTGAAGCCGCACGCGCTCCGCTACTGGGAGAAAGAGTTCCCCATGCTCCAGCCCCGCAAGGACGTTTTCGGCCGGCGCGTTTATTCGGGCCGGGACGTCCGGGTCCTCCTCAGGCTCAAACACCTCCTGTACGTCAGGCGGTTCACCATCGAAGGCGCTCGGGGGCAGCTCCTGCGCGAGCTTTCGGGTACGGATCAGGACACGCGGGCCGTCGTGGACGCCGCGCGGGCGGAACTCGTGGCCGTCTATTTCATCGCGCGCAGGCTGAAAGCCCAGGCCGCATCCGCCCTCGGCGAGTCGGACGGCCAGGACGCCGAGGAGGGATCGAAGTGAGCACCGGCCGTGACGGGGATCTTTTCCCGCGTCTTTCGGAGGATTCGCGGGGGCGCTTGGAAGGCCTCCTGGACACCATAGACGATATCTTTCCGCTGCCCGCGCGGTTCCGCGCGGGCTTGGGCAGGGACGTGGCGGACCTGTCGCGTTCCCTCACCGATCGGCGGAGCGAGCGCGATGACGGCTATCTGGGAAAGCCCGCGGCGCTCTCGGCCTATCTCCGCTATTTCCTCCCCTGGAACGTGTACCGACTCGCCCGCCTCCTGCCGGCTCTTCCCCTGGACCTCGCGGACGGGGACGCGATCACCGATCTCGGCTCGGGGCCGCTCACCTTGCCGATCGCGCTCTGGCTCGCGCGGCCCGAACTCCGCACGGTTAAGTTGGAATTCCGCTGTTTGGATCGCACGGGGAAAGTTTTGGAAGCGGGGCGTACCCTCTTCTCGGCCTTCGCGGCGGGCACGGATATGCCTTGGAAGATCAGGACGATCCGCGGCTCGCTCGGTACCCGGATCGAGGGGGAAAAGGCCGCTCTCGTCACGGCGGTCAACGTCCTCAACGAACTCTTCTGGGATGACCGGACGCCGGTCGCCGAACAAGCGGAGCGCAAGGCGGGCTTCCTTTCTGC
>JAEWSV010000020.1 GCA_023398155.1 Spirochaetota bacterium | reverse complement strand
ACCCAGTAGTTGTCGGCCCATTCCCTCACCACGTGGCCTTCCCCCAGTACCTTTTCCACTTGGACCTTGATCCGCGCGCTGTCCCGAGCGTCGTCGGCGTAGACGAAGAGCTGTTGCGCCCCGCCGTCAAGCACGAGGATGCGCTGCAGGCGGTCCAAGGGGAGGATGATGACGTCCTCGTCGAATTTCCGGTAGTCGAATTCGAAGATGCCGACGATGGCCGGGCTCAGGTACTTGTCCGAGAATTGGGCGGAGACGGTCTTGAAGGGCAGGCGGTCCCCGACGCCGAGTCCGGTTTTCCGCGCCATCTCGGTCCCGATCATGCACTCGTTCGCTCCCGCCGCGGGGAAGCGCCCCGAGACGAGGCCGTCGTCGCGGTCGGTGAGGTTGAGGTGGTTGATCCGCCGCTCCTTCTCCGTGTCCACGCCCCAGAGGAGGGCATGCTTCACGGTGCTGTCGAAGAGGGTCGCGTACGCGGTGATCCGCGGCAGGGCGGCCCGCACCCCGGGGATGGACTCCAGCTCCGCGACGAGCTCGTCGGAGCCGCGGCCGCCGGCTATAGGGAACTGGACCGGATAGTATTCCCGGTCCTCCTCGAACCGTTCGGTCACCGCGTTGACGTGGCCCGTATCGTAGGTCCGCACGACCTCCTCGATGCCCGTCATCATGCCGTCCATCCAGGACCCCATGAAGATGTTGAAGAACACGGCGATGGTCACGGCGACGACGCAGAGCGCGGTCCGCCGGCCGTTCCGCCAGATGTTCCGGTACGCTATCGTGGCGAGGGCGGCGAGTCCGCCGCGCTCGGTAACGGTCTTTTCCATAGACGACTCCTATTCGAACCGCAGGCTGTCGGTCACGGGCATCTTGAGGGCCCGGCGGGTGGGCAGGATCGCGGCCGCCGCGGAGAGCGCCGTCGCGAAGACGCCGGTGAGCGCGATGGCCGGAGGATTCCATGCGGAGCGGAAAAAAGCGGTGATGCGGTAGCCGAAGTCGCCGCCCAATTCCTTGGACATGGCCGAATAATCGATGCCGTACTTCACCATCGGGATGTTCATGAGGCATCCCGCGACGATGCCGACGATGGATCCGAGGGCGCCGATGCAGGCGGCTTCCATCACGTAGGCCAGGAGGACCTGGCCGTCCGTCATGCCGAGGGCGCGGAGCATGCCCGTCTCCTTGGTCCGCTCCAGGATGGCCATGAGCATGGTGTTGGCGATCCCGATGAAGGAGAGGATGAAGAGGAAGAAGATCATGACGCGCGAGGAGACGTTGTCCCCCGCGGCGGCCGCGAGGTAATCGGATACGTAATCGATCCAAGGCCGTACGATGAGGCCATCCGGGAGCTTTCCGCCCAGGCGGGAGGCGAGGGCCGCTTCGATCGCCTGCGCCGACTCGTCCTTGCCCGGAAGCCGCGCGTCGTCGGCTCCGGCCTTCCGTACGAGGAGCTCGGTCACCGTGCCCTGCAGCATGAGGCCCGATTCGTCCTGTAGCGCGTCCAGGGGCAGGAAGGCGACGTTGCCGTTCGTCTTGGGGTTGGGGGAGTTGACCACTCCCACCACGACCGCGTCCACGAGCTGGTTCACGTGCCGCACGGCTCCCGAGTAATCGGCGGCCACCATGTCCGCGAGCACCGCGGCAACCTCCGCCTCGTCGTCGGCGACGAGACGGTAGTCGCCTGAGATCTCGTCCACCGCGTAGGCGGCGCGGAGCCGTTCGCGGGCTCTCCCGTCCAGGCTCTCGATGAGATCCCCCTCGAACTTTTCCTTGCGGATGGTTTCCGGGGCGGCCTTGAGGTCTATGGTGGTGGCGATGCGGACGTCCATGCGGCCGGCTTCCGAGAGGATGCGCCACAGCCTATCGAGCTCCGCGGCGGTCGCGCCCTCCTTGAGGGCGAGTTTTTCCGCCGCGAGCGCGATCAAGGCGGGATCGGTATTGGCGAAGGCCATTTTCTTGGCTTGCGGAGGCGGGCCGTAGAGGCTCCTCACGAAGGCGGCGTCTTCTTCCGTCGTCGCGGCCGCCACCAGCTCGCTCTCGAACTCCTCGCGGGTAGGCCGGGTCGGGATGCCGACGCGGAGTTTCTCCGCGGCGAAGGTGCCGACGGCGATCTCGCGCTTGCCCGCTGCCGGGAAGCGGCCGGACTCGAGGTAGGAGGCGTAGCGCAGGAGCCTCGCCTCCCGCTCCACGTCCACGGCGTTGAAGACGATGGGCGCGGTCCCCGAACGGGAATAGAGGGTGCCCGTGAACACGAAGCGGGGCGCCGAATCGTAGCCCGCCTCGGCGAGCGCGAGCGCGAGCTCCTCCCAGCCGCCGAAACTCTCGTACATGGGAAGCTCGTCCTTCTTGTCGAAGTACGCGCCCTTTTGGACTTTCGCGGCGCCGATCTCGTAGGAGACGATGTTCCGGCGGGAGTCCAGGTTCATGCCGAGCATCCAGGCGTCCATGAAGATGTAGAGGGCGACGCTGATGGCGACGGCGATGGTCGTGATGACCGTCTTGACCTTGTGCCGCGCGAGGTTTCGGAGCGCCATCCCCGCGAGGTCCCGGAACGCCGCGGCGGTCATCGCTCGGCTCCCGCTGCGACGGGCTCCGCATCTTCCGCTTCCCGCACGGTCTCGGAATCCACGACGCCGTCCCTCAGCAGCACGAGGCGCCGCGCGTACTCCATGACCATCTTGTCGTGGGTGGAGAAGATGAAGGTCGTGCCCGCGGTCCGGTTGAGGTCGAGCATGAGCTCCAGGATCTCCTTACCGGTCTTGGAATCCAGATTGGCCGTTGGCTCGTCGGCCAGGATGAGGGCCGGCCGCTTCACGAGGGCGCGGGCTATGGCGACGCGCTGTTGCTGGCCGCCCGACATTTCCTTGGGCTTGCGCTTCCCCATGTCCGCAAGGCCTACGTCCGCGAGCGCCCGCTCCGCCCTGCCGAGCGTCTCATCGCGGTCCACGCCGAGCAGGGTGAGCGGCAGGGAAACGTTCTCCAGGGCCGTGAGCACCGGGATCAAGTTGTAGGCCTGGAATATGAATCCGATGCTCCGCCTGCGGAGCAGGGCCAGGTCTTTCCGGCTCAAGGAAGCCACGTCAGTCCCGTCTATGACGACGGAGCCAGCCGTCGGCGTATCCAGGCAGCCGACGAGGTGCAGGAAGGTCGATTTCCCGCTCCCCGACGGGCCGGCCACGGCGGCGAACTCGCCCGCTTCAAACGAAAGGCTCACGCCCCGCAGGGCGTTCACCGTAATTCCGTTGAGGGAATAATCCTTCACGAGGTCTATAGCTTTAACGACGGTCATGGCCGTCCTCCTTCTGTTCGGAAGATACATTTTCGGCGTCGCCTGGTGTGATAGTGGAGGGTTTTCCGGATTCGGCCTTCGCGGCGGTTCTCTTGCCGGCCGCGTGCATACGCGTCTCGGTCAGGGCCTGGAGGCCGAAGAGATCCTTCGATTTAAGCTCCTCGGTTATGGAGTTGGGGACGAGCATCATGGAGTTGCCCGCCTTGAGGCCCTCGTTGAGGATGGAGAGGGTCTTGAGCTTCATGGCGAGGTCGTTCTCGTCGTAAATCTTCGCGGCGGTCTCCAGGCGATGGGCGATCTCGATCTCCGCCTCGGCCAAAAGCACGCGTCCCATCTTTTCCCGCTCCGCCTGGGCCAGGCGGGAAAGGGAATCCTGCAGCTGCTCGGGTATCTGGATATCGGTTATTTCGATGTGCTGGACGGTGATGCCCCATTCGGTGGTTTTCTTGTCGACCTCCGCGCGGATCTGGTTTTCTATCTCGTTCCCTTGCTCGAGGAACGCGGTGAGGTTGTTCCTGCTGATGGCGGCGCGGAGGGCCGTCTTGGCGGACAGCACCACGGCCTCCTCGTAATCCTGGACCTCCAGGATCGCTTTCTCGGCGTCCCAGACCAGCCAGAAGCAGAGGGCGTCCACGGTCACCGTCACCGAGTCCCGGGTCAGGGTGGTCTCGGCGCTGAAGTCGGTCACCCGGATACGGAGGTCCACGGTCCGGGCGATCCTGTCGGCTATGGGGAGGAGGAAATAGAGTCCCGGCCCGCGGACGCGGTGGAAACGGCCGAAGCGGAGGATGATGGCCCGTTCCCATTCCTCGATTTTCTGGACCGAGGGCGCTACGAGTGCTCCTGTGGCAGCGAAGGCGAGGAAGAGTCCCGATTCGGCGAAGCTCCAGGCCATGACCGCGCAGATCAGGATGATCATGAGTTTCACCGCCGCGCTCCAGCGGGGGAAAAGGGTCATCGCGGCGACGGTGATGAACGGGGTCCCGATCAGGGCTCCGAAGTCCAGAATGGACGGCCGCGAGCCGGCCGCGAACCGCAGGACGAGCGCAAAGGCCACGACGTTGACCAGGAGGGCGATGCCGATGGCATTGATGGTGAAATCGGAGCGACGCTCCGGGCGCCGCGGATTATGGACGAGGGGCTCTTTCTTGATTTTCTGAAACGACCACATGTCAGTCCTCCTTGAATTCGCGGACAAGTTCGATAGCCGCGTCCCTGTCCGCGCCCAGGGCCTCCATATCGCGCATGAACCGGGCCACCACTTCCATTCGCTTCTTGGCCCGGTCCTCGTCCTCTCGTTCGGGTTTTCTGTCCGAGATGTAGGTCCCGCTGCCGACCTGGGTGACGACGATGCCGCGTATCTCCAGCTCGCCGTAAGCTCGCGCGATGGTGTTGGGG
>JAEWSV010000005.1 GCA_023398155.1 Spirochaetota bacterium | reverse complement strand
AGGTTGACGTCGAGGGCTCCGACGGCCTTCGAGGCTCCGCCATACGTCTTCTCAAGCTCTTTGAGGATGATGTCCTGGGCCTTGAGGAGGTCCCCGGATTCGACCAGGGCCTTGATGGTCGCCTTCTCCTGCTCCGTGAACTTGAACCCCTGGCGGGTGAGCGAGTCCATGCCGTTGACCGGAGAGTCGAGAGCCTTGCCTACCGCTTGCGCCGCGGACGTGAGGTCCATCTTCATGACCGTGGCCATGTCGAGGACGGCCTCGGTCGTGCGGTCGAAGGTTATGCCCTGGATATTCCGGAACCCAAGGAGCACAGCCTGCATGTTTTCGATGGTCTCGTCGCCGTACTTGGTCGTGTCCTGGAGGGCCGAGGCTACCTCCTGCAGGTGCTTCGACGTCGTCCAGGCATCGGCGCCGGTCGCTCGCAGCGTGTTGTCGAGCAGGGCCAGGGCGTCCGCCTGCGCAGCGTGCGCGTTCTCAAGCTCGTCCGCCTTCTGCTTGATGGCGTTGAACGCCGCGAGGACTTCTTTCGCGACGGCAACTGGGCCGAGCATGACGTCGCGGAGGAGCGCGAACTTCGCCGCGAGCCCTCCACCGCCGCCTATTCCGGCGCCGAGGAGCTGCTGCTTTTCCTGGAGAGCTTGGAGGGCGGTCTCAGTGCTCTTGATCGCGGAGATAGTACCCGCAGAGGCCGTCCCCTCCTTCACGGCCTTGTCCTGGAGAACGCGCAGCTCCCTCTTGCGTAGGTCGATGAGTCGCTCCACGCCTTGCGCTTCCGTGAGCGCCCCGGCCTTGGTCACGGCCTCGACGTTGCGCATCTCCTTGGCGATGTTCTTGAGCGTTCCCGTATATTTCTGGCCGCCGAGCGTGGAATACTTCTCTGCCTTATCCGCGAACTCGGTGCCGAGGTTATCGAACGCCGTCTTCGCGGACGCGATGTCGGCGTTGAGTTTGTCGAGGCGTATCCTGATTTCGGAGGAAATTGAGCCGGCGTCAATTGGCGGCACGTTTTCCTCCTGATTTCTGCATGCGCTCGCGCTCCTCGATCAGGACCGACTTCGCGCGGCGGTTGATGTCTTCGCGGTTGAACTTCGTAAACATGCCGTCGATGTGGTCGGCGGGGTTGTCGTGCCCGTGTTCGGCCAGGACGGCGAGGGACAGGAGCATCTCCCGGGTGATCAGCTTGATGTCGCTCTTCGCGGTCCAGGTCGCATACGCGACCACGGCGGAGATGAAGTCGTCGGGGAAAATGAGGTCGACCATGCACCTCAAGGAATTGAGCTCGCGCTCGTAGGCCTGCCGCTTCGGGCCGCGGGGAAGGTCGAAGATAAGAGCCTGGATGCGCTCGATCTCCGCGCGCGCGTTATCTACCATCGGCCCCGTGCCGATGGCTTCCACGATATCGTCATAGGCGGGGCGCACGAGCGAGGCCCGCATGATTCGGTAGTTGACCTCTGAATACTCCACCCAGCGGCCCCAATCGAATTTTGAGGCCTTGAGTTCTCCGAGGTCGATCATGGAGAAATTGCCGCAGGCCATGAGCTGAACTGACGAAAGCTCGCGGACGGTGACGAGCACGGGCGTACCCTTCCAGGCCGCGGTGATCACGGAGAACTCGGCGTCGAGGATTCCATCGATGTTGGGGCTGTGTTCGGCGCCGAGTTTTTTCATGTTACGGCTCCACTGCCACGTAGGAGTCGAAGAGCTCGGGCGACCACGCGGTAAGCGCGAGGTGCTTGATGATGCGGGCGCCGTCGATGCTGCCGTCGAGGGCCTTGTAGTTCACACCCACGAGCGCGTAGTTTTTGACCCGCGAGCTGCCGGCGAGTGCGTCCTCACCGACGGAACCCTTGACCGAGAGCGCGTGGATGTGCTCCCAGCCGACCATCTCGTCTTCGAGGTTGGTCCCGCGCTGATACACGGGGTTCCAGGTCTCGAGCTCGAACGTGACCTTCTTCGTCGCGCTGTTAGGCTCGTGATAGGCGCCGGAGGAGTCGATGCTCCCGGACTCGACGAGCTCCATCATCTCGAAATCCTCGACGGTGTCGACCAAGGTCCCGGTCCATCCCTTCTTGTAGCCCTCGACGATGACCTCGGTGTCCTTCATGTTGGCGTCGGTGACGGTGTTGGTCGTGTCCTCCTTCACCGTCGGGGAGAAGCTGATGGTCTGGGCGGTGTCGGAGCATACGGCCTTGAGGCCCTTCCCCTGGCCGAACATGGCGAGCTCGACCGCGGGGCCCCAGATCTGAACGTAGGAGCCACCGGTCTGCACGAGCTTCGCGCGGCCGGTGGTGGTGGCCTTGGAAGCGACGAGACCGGAGATCCCGGTTTCAGCGGCGATCCCCGCGACCATGGCCGTGACCCACTCGTCCACGGTCACCGCGGCATCGTCCACCGCGGCCGTGATGTCGATCGCGCCATCGACGACGGCTCCCGCGTCCTTCTTGTAGAAGAACGGGACAGCTGCCGGGGCGGCCTCGGCAGAGAAGTCGAACGGGCCCTCGCCGCCGATCATGTTCGCGAGCGTGACCAAGGTCTGGTCGTCGTTGCGCGCGCGGATACGAAGGCGGCTAAGCCCGAAATTGTACCGCGCTCCCGAGTCTCTCATGGACATAGAAACCTCCTAGAACGTGCGGGTCGGCATTATGAATGCCGCCTCCATCGAGATGGTCCCGTCATCGCTCGTGACGGAGACGTCCACTATGCTTTCAACGCGGCCGAGGCGGTTGACCGCCCCATGACGCGATTTGGCCTGGAATTTTTCGAGGAGCCTGACCACCTCGCGGATATGGTCCTCGAGCTGCTCGCGCTCCGTCGGCGCCCGATGAGCGATCACGCGGAACCTGCGTCCGACGCCGGGGACGATCTCGGTCTTTACGACGTCGTATGGCGGCGACGGCATATCCAGCTTCCCGAACGGGACCACGGATTTGACGGACCCCGTCTTGAGCTTGGCCACGACCTTCGGAACCATCTGCTCTGCCTCCTCATGCGGCGTCCGCGTACAGCGCCTGCAGGTCGCGCTTGAACGCGGGGAAGAATTCTTCGATGAGCGGCCGCAGCGCCTCGTGGCGGCGGTCGTTCGCGAGCTCCAGATAGACGCCGTACTCGATCAGGTGTGCTATAAAGAACCCGATCTCGTCCCCGTCGGAGAACGCGTCCGCGAAAACGGTCCGCGCCGCGGTCTCGGTCTGGTTGTGCCAGTAGCTCCCCTGCCCCTTATCCTTGTACCGGTCCACCCAGCTCCCGCCGCCGGGGCCCGTCATCTGCCGCTCGCGGAATTTGGCGATGATGAGGCCGGCATACTGGAGGCAGAGGGCGAATGCCGCGGCCCGTTTCCGCGCGTAGATGGCGTCAAGGTTGCGAGAGACTTCACTCGCCACCGTAGGGCCTCCTCGATTCCAGAGCCGCTCGATACCGCTCGTCGGCCAGGAGCGTCGCCGACAGGATCGAGATGGCGTCGAGTGCCTCCACCGGAGTGAGCCTCTCGCTCCCGGCGATCGGGTTAACGATATAAGCCTCTTCGGGTTCGGCGGCCGGCTTCCCGGGGACGGCGTCAGCGGAGGAAGGCGGGAGCTTACTCACAGGAGACCTCGATCTTCGTGGCCTCAGTACGGAACTTCTCGAACCGCTCCTGAGCGGGGCGCATCCTTTTCAGAGCGTCGGTCACGTTCCCGTTGTTCTTCCCCTGCATAGCTTCCCCAAGGGCGATGAGCATCTCGAGCTCGGGGCCTTTCGTCTCGATGAGGCAATTGACCGCCGGGACGAGCTTGCGGACGAGCTCCGCATCCGGGCTCTGCACCCGAACCCGGCGCGCGAGGAACACGCGGACCCAGCCCGCGACCCACATAGCGAGGGCCGTGAGGAGAGCGACCGCTATTGGATTCTCGGAGAGCCCATGGAAGAACTCTTTCACGGAGCTACCTCCGTGGTGGCCGACACCGGCCCGGCGTACTCGGAATATGCGAACCCGTCGAAGGCGCGGACGCGGTAGGTGTACTCGGTCGCTGAATCGAGACCCGAGTCCTCGTAGGCAAACGTACCAGCGGCGACGGTGGCTATCTCGTCGAACTCTCCGTCGACCTCGCGCTCGACGAGGTACGTGTTCGCGAACCCGATGTCCGACCACGTGAGCGCGATCGCTTGGTGATCGACGGACTCAGCGGAGATCTCGGACGGGACCGTCACCGGGACCGGCGTCACGCACTGCAGCGGGGCCTCGGTCTTCACGATCCGGCCGTCGTACCAGCTCGGCGTCACCGGCCCCACGACCCAGCGCGCGCCCTTGGCCGACAATACATCGCCATCGACGAGCGGCTGACGGTAGTCGGTGAGCGCGAACTTGGAGAGCGCGGTATCGAGACCTACCGGAGTCTCCGCGTTTTTCGGAACTGAGGATGATTCGTCCTGGAGGCGGATGCGGGCCGCGGGCTGAGCCTGGAATGGGCCAGTTGGCTGCCACGCTCCGTAGGCGTCGAGCACGAGCGCTCGCCGCATGGGGACGACGACGGACGGATCCTCGGCGATCTGAGCCGCCACGGCGAAGCGGAGCTGATTGAGCGCGCTCACCCGATCATCCCCCCGCCGATGCACGGCCGCCGCGTCCGGAAGTACCCGCCGCCGCTCTTGCCCTCGTCGGCAGCCGCTGCCGCCTCCATGTTCTCGACGATGGCCTTGTAGTAGTTGAGGAGCGTCGTGAGGTTGACGAAGTCCGTCGAGCCCGCGCCGCCCTGGATCCGCGCGATCCGCATCTGAGCCCCGAGCGAGGCCATGATCTGCCGGACCACGAACGGGGCCGCGGCCGCGACCGAGCCCTTGACGTCGATGAGCGCCATCGCGCGGGCGTCGGACATCTCAAGCTTGACCGGCTCCCAGGCCGCGAGCTCGGTGTCATAGGCGACATACTCGCCGGAATCTTCCTTGCGATAGGCGGTCTGGCCCTTGGGCGTCGCCGGAAGCGCGGCCGTGTTCGCCACGGTATCCAGGTCGATGAACCCGTCGGGGTCGCACGCCTTGAGTCTCAGTTCCTTGAGGTCGTCCCAAGTCGCCATGTTCGGGCCTCCCGCCCTTGGGGCCGCCTCATCGAAGCGGGCCCAAGGGCGCCCCCTCCGAAGAGGGGACGCCGAAGGTTCAGGCGGTCAGGATCAGGTCGGGAGCGTCACCTCGATGATGGCGCCGTACCCGGCCGCGCCGCCCACCGGGGTAGCCGCGGACGATCCCAGGAGGTCTCCGAGGTCCTCGCCCTGGGCGCAGTACCAGGACCTCTCCTCGGTGGCGAAGTCGAGCACGGAACCTTGGCCGGCCTCGGCAGTGAGCCCGCGCTTGGTGGCCACGATCGCGACTCCGGGGACGAACAGGTACCCGACGCCCGCGGTAACGCCGGGGAAGGATTGGACCTTCTTACCGATCGTGAACCCGTCGTTGATGCCCTGGTCGTACTCCAGCATCATGGCCACGGGAAGCGAGGGGCGGTTCGCAGCGCGGGCGCTGGAGCCGTTGCCGTTGAGCTGGCCGCGGATGACGTTCTCGACGCCCCAGGTATCGGCGCTGTTCCCGAGCCACCGCACGCCCGCGGCGACGGAAATCTTCCGGCCGGTCTGCGGGTCCTTGAGGCCGACGAGCTTCTTGTACGTGGCCAGGATGGTCTCGTACATCTTCTCGTCGTAGGTGAGTCCGGAGGTGGAAACAGCCGCCTGTTTCTGCGAGGCGACGAAGTTCGCGCCAACGATAGCGCCGATTACCGCGGAATTGCGGAAGTCGGTGTAGGCGTCAACCGCGGCCTGGATGACCTGCTCCATGGTGAAGAACTGGTTGAAGAGCATGTTGCCGACGGAGTCCTTCCAGCCGAGCCCCTTGAGCCGGAGCGCGATCGTGGCGACGTTGCCGGTGTTCTGCTCGATCATGTTCGGCTTGTCGTTCTCGCCGGAGATGTCGCCCATGACGCCGCGGAACTTCTGGAGATCCCGCTTGTACAGGAGTTTCGGGAAGTTGGGGTCGGTGCGCTCAAGGGCGATGTACGACGTGAGGTCCGGCGCCTCCATGGCGCGGCGGGTCACGTCCAGGAAGAAGCGCCCGAAGAACGCTTCGATGGCCGCAACACCCGGATCAGAGGCCGCGTTGCGCAGGACTGCCTCGACGGCATCGGGGGACTTGTAGGCGTTGACGATGCGGTGCCGGAGCGACTGCATCTCCGCCATGTTCTCGGAGTTCCCGATGGCGGCCGTCGGATTGGACGCCGGGCCGAAGTCCATGAATCGGCGCGCGAAGCGCCCGCTCGTGTCCTCCAAGTTCGCCTTCGCGGACCCGCAGTAGGCCACGACTTCGGTGATCTTTTCCGCTTTCGCCTTCCGCTCCTCAACGAGGGCGGCGGTGTTCAATACCTTCAGCATGTCTCGTTCCTCCTTACGCCGCGGCCACGATGAAGCCGGTAATGGTGACGACGAGGTCGGATCCCGCCCCGAAGTTGTTGTCGCCCTTGATGTCGATGCCCTTGGCCGCTGTGAACCCTGAGGCCATGGCAGCCTTGAGCGTCACGTTGGCGTGGCCCTCGGCAATCACGGCATTTCCGGCAAGACCGGCCACGGCGATCTCGGCCCCGACGACGGGGGTTCCGTTCGTGTCCTGGAGCGCGACCTTGGTCCCGGTGCCTCCGCTCCACGCGGTTCCTCCGGAGACCGTAGCCTTGAACCCGGTCACGAACGCCTTGAACCCGGCGCCTACGTCGGCCGCCGCGAGCACGTGAACGGCAGTGCCGCCAGCGAGCGCGGTGAGAGTGGCGGTTCGGATGAACGGAGTCCCGCCGGCAAGAGTGTTGACGGCTTCAAGGTCGTCGATGTCGCCCTCGGCGGTCTCCAGGGCGGAGGCGAGTTCGGCGACTCCGTCCACGACTTCGACCGGCGCGCAGCCGATGACGTCGAGAACGCCGCCGGCATCCTTCGCTGCCTTGGAGTAGCCGACCTTGAAGTGTCCGACGCTCGCGACGTGGGAGAACTTCTTCGCCGTGGGATCGAAGTAGACCGCGAGGTCGGCCGCGGCGAAGGTACCTTCGTTGGTGTCGAATTCGTTGACCTCGAACTCGCACCCGGCGAGATCCTGGAAAGCACCCTCGGCGGTGCTCACGATGGCCTCCAGCGCACGCAGCGCCCGGCCCCGCATGACCGTGAACTCGTTGGCGACGAGGTTGGCACCGGTCGTATTGACGAGCCGGAACGCGGTCGCCGGCTCTTTGTGGTTGCTGTTTATGGTAGCGCCCATGGTTTACTCCTCCCTCACGACGTGGACGGTGGGGATGCCGTCGTCCGCCATGTTTTCGATCGCCACGGCCCCGCCGTGCTCGACCCGGTTGACGCTCGACTCGCCGTCGGCACGGAGCGAGTTGAGCCGCTTCATGATGGGGTCGTCCTTGAGCGCGGCGACCGCGTTCTTGAGCGACTCCCCGGAGAGGCCCTTGCACTTGCCGGCGGCATAGGTGTGGGCCTCGCTCTCGACGTCCTGCCCCTTCGCGTTCTTGGTGACGCGGGGGCCGGCGATCTCGGAGACGGCCTTCTCGACAGCGAGATCGTTGGAGGCGGCATTCTCGGTGAGGATCGCTTCGAGCTTCTCGAGCGGCTTCTCGCCGAGCTTGGCGTTGATCGCCTTCACGAGGTCGGCAT
>JAEWSV010000518.1 GCA_023398155.1 Spirochaetota bacterium | reverse complement strand
GCCCAGTATCGTAACGTGAGCCCGAATCCTTGACGGCGCGGATGATGGCGTCGTAACTCGGAGCCGGGTGCCTACCGGAGCGGCTAAATTTGACGAGTTGAATTTTCAGCGTCGGGATTTTTTCTTTGAGTAAGGCGTGCCAGAAATAAAGTGACGGATTCAGATGTAATTTCTTATGAAGGCGTATGATGCTGGTCTGTAAATACCGGCTTAGGATGAAATGGATATCTATACGGGTTGTGAATAAAAAAGACGGGTTAAAACGGAACAGGCTAGCAGCTTTGAAACCCTTCTTCCGGAATAGCGCCGTCAAACCGATCTCGTAACTCCTGATGACCTGGCGTTTGGATTCCTTGACCTCGACGCTCTCCCAGAATTCCTTGAATACCGCGCTCGAAAGGAGTCTCTTCCTGAAGACGAGGAAGTAGCTTTGGAGGTGGAATCCCTCGGACCTATTCGCAGTCAATCCCCAAAAATCGCATTTCCGGCCGGCCATCCGTTCGAACGCTGTCTCGAAAGGCCACAAGGGCCCGTAGACGCTGTCGTTGCAAAGGATAAGTTCGTCGAAATGGTCAAGCTGAAGACACGCCAAGCCGATCTTCCAACTCATAAAATCATAGCCGATGTTCTCGCGGACGACGATTCCATCGACGCTGCCTCTGATCCGATCGAGCTCCCCGTTCGTCGGCTGCGCAGTGGTCACGAATACCACATGGTCCGCGATACGCTTAAGGCAGGAAACCATGAATACTACGTACGCGTCTATGCGGTCATCGGGATCGAAATGGGCTATGACCGCCGCGCGCCGTATTTTTTGATTCCCGAAAGCCGACGAAGCCGATAGGGGTCTCCCTTCCCGCACGTCAGGTCTTCCTCACGTACACGATACCGTTCTTGAAGCGGAACTTTAGTACATACGCGATCAGCTTCAGGAACGCATTCAGGCGACGGGTCAGTTCATGGAAGGTCGAACCTTCTCTCCAGACCTTGATCCGTTCATTCCTGAGTTCTTCCAAGGCAAGCGCGGCCTGTTCCCGATAAGGATAGAAATATATGTTCGTCATATCGTAGACGCGTTCGCGATGGGGCTCGACGATCTTCTTCCCCTGGATATAAGGAATGAGGTTCACATCCTCGGAGGGATCCCATACGTAATCATAGAGCTCTTCCGTTTGCGGAAACTTGTTGTAGATATATTTATGGCGACCCCGGATAACGGCGATCTTTCTTTGGGCTTGAAGGTAATACTGCGTATCCGAATAGACGAAGCGCGGCTCGAGAAGCGCTTCCCCGAAAAGGATATCCTTGAACTGCCGATGGCTCGTGGGAAACGTCACTTCTTCGCGTCCCTCGATCCTGGGCGCGATGAAAGGTACACGGATGGCGCCGTCGTATACGTGGAACCCGTAAACCGGAATACCCTTGTCCAAATTCATGTGCCCGTGGTCGGCGGAGATATATAAGTCGGCATCGGGGAATCTCGCCGCGGCGGTCCCGACGAAATCGTCGAGGACGTCGATATCACCGCCCAAAGACTCCCTATCGCCTAATACGGTCGGTAGATGTATCCAAAGGAAAAACCTGTCGTCGGAAATGGTTTCCATTTCTTTTATGAAATCGTCAGGCGCGTGGTCCAGTTTGTGGAAGATCGTCTTTTCTCCGTAGCACTTCGAGTACGGAAAGGTGGCCTTGTGGTCCCCCTTAGTCCACATGACATGACAGGCGAAGCCCCGATCCGCGAGCAGGGTGAAGACCGTCGGAGCCTGATCGAATGATTCTACTTCCGTATAGTATCGCCGTTTGAGCTCGTGGGCTTCCAAACCGGAGAACATGCAGGTCACGGCCATCGCGGTGGAAGGCGCGTTCGTGAAGTGGTTCCTGAATACCGTCCCGCGCGCCGCGATGGCGTCAATATTGGGCGTCTTCCAATACCGGTTACCGTAAACGGGGAGGTAGTCGCAACGGAGTATCTCTTTGGTGATGAGGATGATCTTGTCATTCATAATAAGTGGTTCGATTCCTAGCGGAAATAAGGGTTACGCTCGAGTAACGAAGCGTAATCGCCGTAATCGGCGATCGCGCCCTTTTCCAGCAAATATATGACGTCGCATTTCATGAGGGTAGAAAGCCGGTGGGCGATGAGGATGATGGTGCGGCTTCCGGCGAGCGAATCTACGGCCTCCATCACCGCTTCTTCGGTATGGATGTCGAGGGCGCTCGTCGCTTCGTCCAGCACGAGGACCGAAGGATTTCGGTAGAGCGCGCGGGCGATCCCGATCCGCTGGCGTTGCCCCCCGGAAAGCCTGACGCCGCGTTCTCCGATGAACGTACCGTATTTTTCCGGCAACTCCTCAGTGATGAAGGCGTGGATCTGCGCCATCCGCGCGGCCTCTTCGACCGCCTTTTGGTCGATCTTGTCGCGCGGGACGCCGAAGGCGATGTTGGCGGCGATCGAGTCGTTCGAAAGGTAGATGTTCTGGGGAACGTATCCGAGGTTGGCTTGCCATGAGGCGAGGTTCGCCTCCGAAATCTCGATACCGTCGACGACCATCGCGCCGTCCTGGGGCCGGAGGAGGCCGAGGATGATGTCGACGAGGGTCGTTTTTCCCGAGCCGGTCTTCCCGGCGAAACCGACGAGGCTATTCGCGGGTATCGACATGGAAAGGTCGGGAATGACCGGACTGTCGCATTCGGGGTACGTGAACCGGATGTCCTTGAGGACCAGTTCCTCGCGGTAGGGAAGGCGCTCTCGCCGTTCACCGCTCGGCAGCTCGGAGCCGTCGGCCGTTTCGAACTCCACGAGGAGCCTCTCCGCGGTCGCGGCTCCGTAGCGCAGTTTCGTAAGGGCGCGGAAGATGCCCTGGACCGCGGGCATCATGCGGTAACCGGCATACGCGTAAAGGCTCACGACGGCGGCGACGCTCTGGAAGTTTCCGGTGCTGATGATGGTCGCGAGGACGAAGACGATGATTGCGGAAAACGCGGTCGTCTCCAGGGCGAATTTCGGCAGATCGGAGATGATTTCGTGTTTCGACTCGTTCCTCGCGAGCCGTTTTGATGGACCGGTAAAATCATCGAGGAATATGCGTTCGACGCCGGTGATCTTGACTTCCTTGATGCCCCAGAAGGCCTCGCTGACCGCGCGGGAACGCTGGGTGTTGAGATCGAACCTCTCGTCGCCGAGTCGCTTGATGGTTTTCCGGGTCAACTTGAAAATAAGCGTGTACGTGGCGATTACGGCGGCCGAGATGCCGATCATGCTTATCGGGTTGATGAGGAACAGGAACGCCGAAAGCAAGGTTACTTGGATGACGCGCGACAGGAGATCGACGGCTTGCATGAGCGTGCCGTTGATCATCTGCTCGATCTCGGTGTTGATGTTCTTCACGAGCTCGTAGCTATTCCGATTGAGGAAGAAGGGGTACGGCTGGCTAAGGTAGCCGTGGAAGAGCTTGAGCGAGAGGGTGTGGCGCCGCATGCTCGTGAATTTTACTTTCATGAAAGAGACGAAGGCCTGGCTACCGTTGGAGATGATGAGGAACGCCAGTACGGCGATGCCGAGGAAGATGAGGAAAGCCGTATCCGAAGAAAAACCGAGGGTCCGATACACCGTCGCGAGGATGTCGTTGGTGCGGATGAGCTCCGGCTGGGTCGCTACCGCCATGAAAGGCATGATCGATCCGACGCCGACGACTTCCATCAAGGCCATGAAGACCGAGCCGAGGGCTACGAGCGCCAGGCGTTTTCGCTCCCTTCCATCCAAGAGCGATAAGACCTTCAGGAAATAGCGAGTTCTCTTATTCAACGCATACCTCTCGTCGCGTGTCGATAGTCCGATTTTCCTTCCCGGATCAGAAATGCCAGGCGCATCCGGCCTCAAGCCGTAGGCCATTGGCGCTGGTGACGTGGGGTTTGTTTTCCGCGAGGTACTCGGGGTTTTGGATATGTATCCACGCGGCCCCGCCGCTCAGGGTGAGTGAGCGGCTAACCTTGTAATTGACGCGCGTCCCGACCGCCAGGACGGCCTTGATGTCGAGCTCATTGCGCGAAGGAACGGAATCGTCCACGATGGCGGATTGGAAGATCGCGTCGTTGTCGGGGTTGTATCGGTGCAGATACGCTTCGGCGAAATATGATTCGTGGTAGGCCCTGAAGGCGAGGTATTGGCTGTTACCCCCGGTGCCGATTCCCGCTCCGAGCCATTGGCCGCCGTTGGTGTACCCTTGGGCAATCTGGTAGTGCATATAGAAGGATTCGTCGTAGCTGAACCTGAAATTCTGGGAAACTTCGAGGTTGGACCATTCGAACAGGAGTTCACCGCGGGCTCCGAAAGAACTAGGCAGGGCCACCGATTTCCGAAGGCCGCCGGTAAAGACCATCGTATGGAAGGGATAGCGTATGTAGCCGCTGACGCTCCGCGCGTAGTCGTTGATGCCCGCCTCGCCGTAGACCTCGAAACCGACGGCGGGAAAGAGATAGTCGAATCCTACGGCAGCGCGCTGATCCCATGCGTCCTCGTCTCCAACTCCCCAGAAGTTGACGAAGAAGAGGCTCGTGAGCGATCCGGCGCTCTCCGCTTTCCACGGAGCGAGGTACGATCTGTTCGCCATTAGCGTGAGGCCCGGGAGGAAGCTCGGCGCGTAGGCAAGGGAGAGCGCGCTGATGAGGTTGTGGTCGTTGGACGAGTCGTCGTCGAAATAGTCGGATTCGCTTAAATATCCAGCCCAGAGCCGTGCTTCGACGTCGCCTATATATCTGCCGAAAATCGTAAGCGGAGTCTTCCTGATCCCGATATCCGCCTTCGGGTAGGGAGGGGCGTTGTTCGAATGCATGATGGAGTTGACGCGGCCTGGTCCAACCCAGGGCGACTGGGTGCCGAAGCCGATCGTCGCTTTTTTCCACGTATACCGAATTTCCGAGTCTCCCCAGCTGTAGCCGTATAGAGCCTCGTCGCCGAATCGCTGGGGCGCGTCCGCTCCTACTCCGAACGAATAGCCCCAGATATAGCCGTACTCGCTCGGGTAGGCGGAATCCAAGATAGCGAAATCCTGGTTCCGCGAGTAGGTCAGCTGCGGCTTGAAGGTAAGTTCGAGTCCGTTTGACGCGTAGTGGGTTCCGCCGGTGAGGCTCGCGTTGAGCCCCTTGCCCTGCCAGAGCGCGCCGTCGTTCATGCCGTAGGGGGACGCGCTGTTGTACGAGGTATAAAGCTCGGGGCCGTAGATCCTCAGGCCCTCCATTCCGTTCCAGTTGGCGTCGGATAGCGTTTTGTGGTTGAGATAGGGCCGCTCGGCTTCGCCGACCAGGGCGAGGAAATCGTAGCGGAGATCTTCGTCGGAATGGATGCTTTCCTGCGCGGTGAGGGAGGCCGCCATACAGGCGGCTATCGAGAGTAGTAGGATGCGTCGCTTCATATGCTTCCCTTTACGATTTGATTACGGATTTCTATCATGGCGTCCACCGCGAGCCTCCCGGCGGAACCGGGATTTACGTAGGCCTCCGACCGGGCGCGCTCGATTGCGGCAGTCTTGACTGCGTCTCCGCGGATTCCGTCCAACACGGCGCCGATTCGACTGAAGTCGCTCTCCTCCAAGACCGTTCCTATTTCCCGCAACGCGCGGAAGGTCCAAAGTTCTTCCTTGACGTCCGAAGAGTCGTAGGGCCGGGGATCGAAAGCGAACTTGGGATAGACGATGGGCCTGCCGAAGAGGAAGGCGAAGTCGAAAACGATGCCCGAGAAATCGGAGATGAGGATGTCGGAAGCCGCCATGGCGGCGAGGTTTTCCCGATCGAAATTCCACTCTACGTTCGGATGCGTCGCCGTTTCGGCCTGGAGCCTATCGAGCGTCCCTTTTTCGGAAATGGAGCTTTGGGGATGCGGCCGGATGATCACCCGGTAGTCCGTCGCCGCCAAGGGGCCGAGTAGCTTCATCCCGAACCGCTTGAG
>JAEWSV010000506.1 GCA_023398155.1 Spirochaetota bacterium | reverse complement strand
TTCGTCGTCCCCGCCTCCGCCGCGGTCGCGGCTGCAGCGATCGGAAAAACATACGAAAAGGGCGTGGGCGGCTATACCGGCGACGCGCTCGGCGCCGCTGTGGAAATCGCCGAACTGGCCCACCTCGCCGCCTCCCTCCTCGTCTTTACCCTGCTCGCGTAGGGAGAACCTTTAACGTTTCGGCGGCGGAACGGGATGGTAGATGAGGGGCGAACCCGCGGAGAGCGGATGCTCGCCCACGAGAAGGTCAGAATCGAATACGGTACGGAGCAGGTCCTCGCGGAGGACTTCCCCCGGTTTCCCGATGGCCGCGAGACGGCCGCAGGAAAAGAGGGCGATCCTGTCCGCGTAGAGGCTCGCGAGGTTGAGGTCGTGGAGACTGGCCACCGCGGCCAGCCCTCCGGACGCGAGACTCCGGATCAGGTCCATGACGAGGATCCGGTGCTTCTCGTCCAGGTGGGAGACCGGTTCGTCGAGGAAGAGGACTTCGCCATCCTGGGCCAGGGCCCGCGCGATCATGGCCCGCTGGAGTTCCCCGCCCGAAAGTTCGGTCACGATCCGCTCGGCGAATCCGTCCAGGCCCGCGCGACGGATGGCCGCGGCGACAGCCTCCCGGTCCGCGCGACGCTCGGAAGCGAACCACCCCCGATGCGGGAAACGGCCGAGGGCGACGAGTTCGCGGACGGTGAAGGGCCATACGGCAGGGGCGCCCTGGTTCACGAACGCGACGCGGCGCCCCCGTTCGGCCGCGCTCAGAGCCGCGAGGGCCACGCCGTCCAAGAGGACCTCGCCGCGGAGCGGCGGCATGCGCCCGGAGAGAGCCTTGAGCAGGGTCGTCTTCCCGATTCCGTTCGATCCCGCGACCACGAGCAGCTCGCCGGCGCGGACGTCCAGGTCGATCCCGGCAAGGACTGCGCGGTCGCCGTAACCGACGTCCAGTCCGCGCGCCTCGATCCTGATCCGTCCCGCAGCATCCGCGTTCACGGCAGCAAGCCTCCGCTCTTTCCGTACTTGGCCATGAGGTAGAGGAAGAAGGGAGCGCCGATCAACGCGGTGATCACGCCCACCGGCAGTTCCAGCGGGGCCGCCGCGACGCGGGAGACGAGGTCCGCGAGGCTGACGAGCAGGGCTCCGGCCACGGCGGAAGCGGGGATGAGCCTCCGATGGGAAGGACCCGCCACGAGCCTGACCGCGTGGGGAGCCACGAGGCCGACGAAGCCGATGATGCCCGCGCTCGACACCGCGGCCGCCGCGGCCAGGGAAGCGCCGACGGCCACGACGAGGCGCGCCTTTTTCACGTCCAAGCCGAGGCTGTCGGCCGTATCCTCGCCGAAGGCCAAGAGATCGAGGGGGCGGGAAGCGAGGAAGACGAGGGAGCAGCCGATCGCCATGACGGGCAGCGCGGCGCCGACTTCCGTCCAGGTCGTGCCGCCGAAGCCGCCGAGGAGCCAATAGTACACCCGGTGCAGGTCGCGGTCCCTCACCGCGAGCACGAAGGAAAGGGCCGCCGAAAAGAGGGCGCTGAGGGCGGTGCCGGCGAGCAGGAGCGCGGTGGCGGGGGGAGGATTCCCCGACGAGCGCGCGACCGCGAACGCGAGGAAGGTGGCGCCGAGGGCTCCGGCGAAGGCCGCGGCGGCCGGGGCGGAGACCGGACCGAACGAAGGGAGCGCGGCGACGAGGGCGAGGGCCGCGCCGAGAGCCGCGCCGGACGAGGCTCCGATGACGTAGGGATCCGCCAATGGATTGCGGAAGAACCCCTGGAAGCCCGTCCCCGCGACCGCGAGGGCCGCGCCGACCGCGGCCGCGAGAATGGCGCGCGGCAGCCGGAGACTGAACAGGATCGTGACCGTCGCGCTATCCCCTCCCTTCAAGAACAAACCGATCGCGGAATAGACGTCGGCGAGCGACAGCCGAACCGCCCCCACGCAGAGGCTCAAGAAGAAGGAAGCCGCGAAGAGCGCGGATAGGGAAGCGACCAGGACCGGCGCGGGTAGCCGCTTCACCGCTTCGCCCCCCCGCCGGAGCCGAGGACCCGCGCGATCGCTTCCACCGCGTCGGCGAGGCGCGGTCCTCCGCGGTCCACGAGATCCGCATCGATCCGCGCGACGCGGCCCGCCCGTACCGCGCCGAGCGCGGACCAGAGCGGCCGCTTCCCTACCGCGGAAGCCTGGACCTCCGCGTCCGGGCCGTTGCCGATGAGGATCCAATCGGGATCGCGCGCGAGCAGTTCTTCGAAACTTACGCGGGGCCAGCGTTCCGCGAGGTCGCCGAAAACGTTCACGCCGCCCGCGGCGGCGATCGCTTCGGTGACGAAGGTCGGCCCGCCCGCGCTCATGAGCGGATCGTACCAGAGTTCCCAGAAAACCGAACGCTTCGTCTTAGACGAGGCCGTGGCCGCGACGGTCTCTATGCGGCCGCTCATCGATTTCACGACCGCCTCGGCCCCCTCTTCGCAGCCGGTCAATCTTCCGAGGGTAAGGATATCGGCGTAGACCTCCGCGAAGGTCCGCGGCTCCAAGGCGAAGGAGACGAGGCCCACGGCGTCCAGGAGCGATACGACGCGGCCGTGCATTTCACCGGAAACGACGACGAGATCGGGCTCGAGCGCCACGATGCGTTCCACGCTTACCGTCGCGCCCGAGAAGCCTCCCACTTTCGGCCGCGTTTTCGCCGTATCGGGAAAGTCGCAGTACTCGGTCACTCCGACGACTCGGTCCCCGGCTCCGATCGCGAAGAGTATTTCCGTTGCCGCCGGCGACAGGCTCACGACGCGCCGCGCGGGAGCGGGAAGCGCGACCTTCCTACCCGAGGCATCGGCCGCGGCGGGACCCGCGGAGAGGACGGCGGGGGGGAATACGAAAAGAGCGACGAACGAGCTCGTCAGAAAAAGCCTCGTCGCGAACGCGGAGCGTACCATGGCCGCCATCTTACTCTCGATAGTAGTCGATCTTCCAGAGGAAGAGTCCCTGGGGCGGAGCGGTCGGCCCCGCGAGCGAGCGTTCTCTCGCGGCGACGAGGTCGGCGAAAGCCGCGGCCGACCACCCCTTCTCCTCGTAGTGGAGCAAGCTCCCGACGATGGACCGGACCATCTTCCAGAGGAAGGCGTTGGCGGCGATCTCGAACACGAGGCCGTCTCCTTCCGCGCAAAAACGGGCGAGCGAAACGTAGCGATGGCGCGATTCGCTCGGGTCCTTCGGGGTCGCGAAGGTGGAGCAATCGGTCTCGCCGAGCAGCGCGCGCGCCATGGCGTTGAGCCGCGCGATATCCGGCCTGCGCCAAAGTTGGAGGGCGTAGCGGAGTTCGTGTGGCAAGGCGGAGCGGCCGCAGATCAGGTGGTAGCGGTAGAGCCGGGATCGGGCGTCGAACCGGGCGTGAAAATCGCTTGAGGCTTCCCGCGCTTCCAGGATGCGCACGTCGCGGTCGAGCAGGGAATTGAGCGCGGGCACGAAGCGTTTAGCTTCCATCCGCGCGATGTCGGTGCGGAAATTGGCCACCTGGCCGGCGGCGTGCACGCCCGCGTCCGTCCTCCCCGAACCGATGAGGGGCACCGCTTTCTTATGTATCTTGGCCAGGGCCTTCTCTATCTCGCCCTGAACGGACCGATCGCCGTCTTGTCGTTGCCAGCCGGAGAAATCGGTGCCGTCGTAGGCCACGAGCAGGCGGATGTTGCGCCCCGGCCGGACGCGTTCTTCCTCAGTCATCGAACTCGTTGAGTTCCTTGTTCAGGTTGTCGTAGAGATCGCGGGCTTTTTCCAAAAGGGGCCCCGGTTTCGCCTTGGAGCTCTTGCCGAGTCCGAAAAGCTTCGCGATGGCGCGCTTGGATTCCCCGAGCGCCGCCGTCCGTTTGGCGGAATCCGAACGCGGCCCGTACTTGAGCTCCAGGAGCGCGGTAAGGTAGAGGACGCCCTCATAGCCGTAGTTCTTGTCCGCGTCCGGGCCGAAGTTCCTCCCGCCCGAAAGGGGTTCCTTTCCGCTCTGCTCCCTGAGCACGGCTTCCTTATAAAGGAACCGCGCCTTACGCTTGAAGAGCAAGGAAAGCCAATCGTAGTTTTCCCCGCCGTCCTTGGCGTGGAGTTCGTCGAAGAGCCAAGCCGCCCGGAGGGAGGCGATGGCTTGCTTCAGCGTCGGGGAAAAATCCTTCGGGAAAAAGCCGTAACAGCGGAGAGCGAGGTAGTGGCCGGCCGCGCCCTCCGCGAGCGTCCTGCTTGCCGAGAAGTCCGCGCTCGGGAAGATGGATTGGAGATCGGTGATGCGGCCTTCCCTATCCTCGTCGAGCGCGTCGCGGCATTTTTCCGGCAAGCCCTGGAAATCGGCGTCGTACGCGGCATACCAGCACGAAGGGCAGACGGTCGCCTGGTACACGAGCGGATGGACCACGCCGTATTTCGCGGACGGCTCGTAGAGCCGATGGAGCTCGTCGGTGAGCGGGCCTGCGATGAGCCTGCCGCCGCCGGAGAGGAGTTCCTCCCGATGGAAGGACGCCGAGCAGATCGGGCACTTGAGCGAATCCTTGGACTGGAAGGTGAGCTTGAGCTCCCGTTCTTCGCGCGCGTGGCTCATCGTCCCTCCCCGGTCGCCTCGAGCACGACCATGGCTATCGCGTTATCGCGCTCGTGGGTCAAGGATACATGGATGCGGTCGGCTCCGCTGCGGCCGAGCGCGGCCAGCGCCGTCCCGAACAGTTCCATCTCCGGCCGGCCGTTATGCCGGTTCACCACCATGATGTCCTTGAGGACGATGCCGGAAAGGCCCGTGCCGAAAGCCTTGCCGAGCGCCTCCTTGGCCGCGAATCGCGCGGCGAGGGAGAGTCCGGCGCCGCCGCCGCGGGACAGGGCGGTGGATAATTCGACCGGATGGAAGAAGCGCTCCAACAGCCCGGGCACGGTACGCCAATGCTCTAGTC
>JAEWSV010000494.1 GCA_023398155.1 Spirochaetota bacterium | reverse complement strand
CGACGTTCCAGGTATCCTTCACGTGGAAGGTGAGGTCCGCCTGCGATACGCCCGTTTCGTCGCTCTCGCTGACCGTCACGTCGACTTCCACCGAGGCGAGCGCCCGCTCGTTGATGAGGAGCTGCCGCCGTTCCCGTACCCACGTATCGAAGGCGGCACGGTCCGCGAACCGCTCATCCCCGTCTATTTCGGCCGCCTCCTGGAGGGCCCACTCCCGCGTCTTACCTTCGACGAGCCAGAGGACCGTCCTGAGGACGATGGTGCCCTCCGACGGTTCGGCGGGAGCGGGAACGTCGGCCGCCGAGGCGATTTGTACGGCCAGGGTAAAAAGGAACGCGAACGCAGCGATGAACCGCGGTTTCCGTCCGTGGTTGATGATCAACGTGAACCTCCAAGCATAGTCCGGATTATTATTTCGTTGTCGCTGACGCTCGTCAACGCGGCACCGTTTTCGGTGGGCACGACGAATCGGAGCGTCCCCGCCTTTTTTTTCTTATCGGAACCCATGAGGCCGACGAGCGCGCGGGCCGCGGCCTGGGCTCCACCCGCAGCCGAAGCGGCCGCGGGATGCGCGGGCGCGGTCTCGTACCCGTAGGTATCCAGGAGGCGCGCGATGCGCCCCGCTCGTTCCGGCGGCGTGAGGCCGAGCTCGACGCCGAGGGCGCAGGCGCGGGCCATGCCCCAGGCGACGGCTTCCCCGTGGGTCAGCCGCCCGAGTCCCGCCACCCCCTCCAGCGCATGGCCGTAGGTATGGCCGAGGTTGAGGAGAGCCCGCTCGGTTCCCGTCTCGGTAGGATCGGCCTCGACGATGCGCCCCTTGACCGCGACGCACCGCGCGACTATTTCCGGCAGGAGAGCCGCGCAGGAAAGCGGGCCGTCCGCGATCGCGATGCGGTCGTTCTCCAATAGTTCCAGCAGTGCCTCGTCGCCGATGACGGCCGTCTTGAGCGCTTCGGCGAGCCCCGACGCCCACTCGCGGCGCGGCAGGGTACCGAGCGTCGGGGTGGACATGACCACGAGGTCGGCGGGCCGGAACGTGCCGACGAGGTTCTTGATGCCGAACAAGTCGAAGCCGGTCTTGCCGCCGAGCGCGGCGTCGACCATGGCCAGCAGGGTGGTGGGGACGAGTATGAGGCCGACGCCGCGCATGTAGACGGACGCGGCGAAAGCCGCCAGGTCCGTGATCACTCCGCCGCCGATGCCGATGAAGACGCCGTCCCTGCCGACACCCGCTGTTACCGCCGCCTCGAGGACGGTCTCGACCGAGGCCCATCCCTTTGCCGCTTCTCCCGCGTCCAATCGTACTAGGACGGCCCCGGTTTCGCGCGCGATGAAATCGGCCGCGAGGCCCGCGGTATTGGTATCGCAGATGACCAGCGCGCCGCCGCTGCGGTCGGGGCAAACGTCGGCGAGCGACGGCATATCGCCGCGCACCTCGGCGCGGCAGGAAGTCGGACCGAAGCGGAAATCGAAACTGCGTATGCTCACTCAGACTTCCTTTGATCCCGAGAGTATGGTGGATAGGTAGAGTTCGTCCACGGGTCGCTCCGCCGGCTCGCCGGGGACGATTCCCTCGGAGAAGACGGTGAGGGCGCCCGATGCGCGGACCGGGGCTGCGACGTCCATGCCCATCGCCTTGAGGAATGTTAAACCGTGCCGATCGCAGGCATGTTCTACGATGAAATCGAGATCGCTGACGCCGATGAGGATGACCGACGTCAGCCCCCGCACCTTGGCGCGGGAAACGGTCTCGTCGATGAGGTCCCGGTAGAATACTACGTTGCGGATGGTGCGCTTGAAATAGCGGTAGCTCCTCCGCGCTATCTCGTTGACGCCGTCGGGCGTGATGGCGTACTGGACGTTGCGGCTATTGAGACGACGGATGATGATCCAGCCCTTCTGCGCGAGGCGTTTCATTATCGCGTTGGTCATGCCGAGCGAGGCCCCTGCCGCGTTCGCCAACTCCCGTTGACGGAGGGGCGCGGAACGTCGCGCTGAGTCGTAGAGGTTTTCCAGTATGGCTAACTCGGCGTCGTTTTTTTCAGTGGCCTGCGCGTTTTCCATGGCTTTTCCGATGGGCTTACTCAATGGGCGAGCGAATACTCCGCCGCCGGGGACGGTGATCAGGAAGAAGGTGGATTGAACGACGTTTGTCGGACGCGGCCGAAACGCACTGTCCCGCGGCGTTCTAGTTGTTCACATCTTGAACAACTTAGCACGGATCATTTTCTTTTACAACGCACGGCCGATTTAGAAGCGCCGGCCGCGCCGAGGCCGTACCGAGGCGGAGGCTACGAATACGATGCGAAAACCCATCATGATGGAAACGGCGCTTTTCATGCGCTCCCGCGGTTATTCGGAACGGAGCATCCAGGAGATAACGGGGCTTTCCGAGCGGGAACTGCTGCGCTGGTATGCGCTTGAGCGCCTGTCCGGCGGAGGCCGGCGCGGCGGTTCGGTGCCGCCCGCGGCCCGCGCCGGCTGCGGATCGTATCGCCGGGGACGAGCTAGTCCGTTAATCCCATGGCCGCGTGCTCTACCAGATTGAGGATCTGGCTCTTGAGGAGCCCGATGGGGTAATCGGCTTCCTTAAACCGATCCTTCCACCGGTCCACGAACGCGAGGGCGTCGCGGCGGGCGAGGGGGAGCGATTTCCCGACGATGCCGGTATCGATTTCCCGGTCGCGGATGAGCATGTTGCCGGCGAAAGCGAGCCTGGCTTCACTCAGTATGCCTTTCTGCGCACGGGCTATGAAGGTAAAAACTCCGCCCGCCTCATCCGGCCAATGCGCCATACCGAGGCGGCGGTGGACTACGTAGTCCCATGC
>JAEWSV010000346.1 GCA_023398155.1 Spirochaetota bacterium | reverse complement strand
ATGCGCCGGGGCCGACGCATGGCCGCCAAAAGGCGCAGGATGACCAGGGGCCCCAGCTTTCCGCCCGCCTGCCGTAAGGCGGGGCTTATGTCGGGGAATCCGAAGAGGAATCCGATAACCTTCTCCCCGTCCGCGAGGATCTTGATGAGATCGGGTCTGGCTACCGTCAGGAGATCCTGCTTGACCTGTTCCAGCTCCTCGGGGCTCAGCGGATAATCTTCCGGGTGGTCGCCGAGGGTGGCGTTGTAGAGGTCGGCGATGCCTTCCGCGCGGCGGAGGATCTCTCGCTTGTTCCTGAAACGGAGCACGCGGAGGCCCGACCTCTTGCGCACCAGCTCCGCCGCGCGCGCGACCCGCTCGTTCAGGTTGAACGATGACGTTTCGATATGGGCGGAGATGAGGTCGTAATTCTTCAGGAAGCCCAGGGCCGCGTAGGTCTCAACGACGGAAGGCCGATTGTACAGCATCATCGTCATGGGCGGCGGCGAATCGAATCCTTCCACGAGGAGTCCGGTACCGGAGGTGCCGCCGAAGAGGAAGGGGCCATCCAGGGCGGTCCGGCCGCGGGCTTTCGCCCAACCCATCGCCGCCGCGACGAGGCTTTCCGCCGCCGCGCCGGTATCGAAATCGAAGAAGTAGAAGAACGCCTGATCGCTGCCGTGTTCCTTCCGGTACGCGGGGATGTCGAGGACCATGATGCGTCCGACCGTTGTATCCTCGTCGCGGGCCAAGAAAAACTCGGCCGAGCCCGTCAGGAAGAAAGGATGGCGCCGTTCCAGGATCCTCCGCATGTCCAGGTCGAACCACGGCACCCAATGGGGATCGCCTTCGTAGAGGCGCTTGGGGTATTCGATGAATTCGCGGATGAAGCGCGCGGCTTCTTTCTTGCCCGGAGAGCCGGGGGCGCGCTCTCCTAGGGCGATTACGTCGATGCTCATAAGCGGATTCTATCAGCGAATTTCGCCGCGAGCCAGAAAAACCCTCATCGCGCGGGATCGAAACCGGCGCTATCTATCCTCATCGCTTCGATCGGAATCATCCCGCAGACGCCGCGACTCGGAGAAGAGCGATAGCTCGCGCTCGCGCTCCAGGGTGATCGGCGAGAAAAGCATGGGGACGGAGCTCAATAGCACGAAGATGAAGGGTACGATCCCCGCGCCCACGCGGATGCCCTCTACGGCCCGCGCGCTCTGTTCGGCCGCTCCGCTCGCGAAGCCGTAGAAACCGATCAGGGAGGTGAAAATGGCCGCCTGTATGCCCGAATTGGGGATGGTGAGCAGCGCGCTCAAGCCGGTGAAGAGTCCCGCTTTGCGCACGCCGGTCTTCCGTTCGTCCTCGTCGATGATGGCTCCGAGCATGGGGTTGATGATGAGGACGCCTACCTGCGCGCTGATGATGATTACGCAATACGCGAGCAGCGCTTGACCGAAGCCCCGCGCGAAATAGAGACCCAGAAAACCGAGCGCCGTGGGGACGGCCCATACGGCGGCCGCTATCTTCATCCCGCGCGCCTTTACGAAGCGGCCCAAGAAGGGAACTGCGACGAATAGCGCCAGCCCGGGAAGCACGTCGACCAACGTGGCCATGGTCCCGGAGAAATGGAAAACGTGGTCCATGAGGTAGAGGAAGGGGGTGAAGTAGAAGATCATGGGCCCCCGGCCCAATAACTGATACAGGACATAGACGATGAAGGCTTTCGACTTGAACGCTTCCTTGGCTCCGTCACGGATGAACAGGGAAAGCCCTTCGCCCGCGGCCGCCGCTTCGTCCGCGTACATCTCGGCCTTGTCGCGGATCCGGCTCAGCGCCAGCCAGTACATGAGCGTGTTCAGCAACAGCACGCCGCTGAACAGGATCACGGTCAGCGAGCGGTCCTTACCGCCGACGAGGAGCAAGGTGGGTATGATGGTGCCGAAGAAGCTGCCTATATGCGCGATGTAGGTGCTGATGACGGATACGTCGACGCGCTCGTCCTTACTGGGGGCGGCCACCAGTATGTAGTTGGCGTAGGCGATGCTGAACGCGGTCTGGGCGGTATCGAAGACGAAGAGGAGGGCCAGGAGCGCCGAGAAGATCAGCCATTGGTTCCAGGACGGTTGGCTGAACAGCATGGCGAAGGCGGAAAACGCGATCAGCGGGGCGGTCACGCGCATCAGGAATACGTATTTCCCTCGTCGCTGATCGTAGCGGGACCGGTCGATGGCGACGCCGAGCATGGGGTCGTTGATCGCGTTCCAGATGCCGAAGACCAGGTAGACGATGCCGATGAGCTTCACGTCCAGGCCGATGATGTCGGTGTAGTACTTGATGTAGGCGTTGTGGATCAGCACGTTGCTCAGGCTGAGCGGCATGATGGGAAAAGCCAGGAAGAATTTCGAGATCCCTCCCTGCGTCTTCGCGCCGGCCTTCTCCCTGATCCGAGCGGCGAACTTGTTCGATCGGTTGCGCATAGCCACCTCTTTAATCCTTACCGCCGGACGCTGCCGCCGCGGCGGCCGGAGCGGACGCGGTCGCCGTGAACGATCTGCGGACCGGAGAGCCCGCAGGACGGATGAGGAGCCTGACGGCGCCGCAACCGAGCGCCTCGATTTCGTATACGGAAGAGGGCGTCAGGCTGATCCGGGAGGGATCGAAGCCGAACCAGGCCGGCAGGTATACGGCCGTCGGCTCGGTTATCGCGGCCTTCTCCGTCCACGCGCAGGCGAAACGGCCGCTCTCCTCGTCGAAGGCGTAGGATTCGAGCTCGCCGGCTACGCGTTCCGGATACGGGCGGGAGAGGGCGGGGAAACAATCGGCCGCTTCCATGTCCGACCGGTAGTCCCAGTACGTGTCCGAGCAGAGGAGGCGCTCGAACTGCCGTACGACGGCGCGCGCCGCCTTAAGCGTGTTCGGCCAGGCGCCGTAGGCGCCCCACTCGCCCACGAGCATGGGCAGTCCGAGCCTCCGGGCGGTCTCGCCGTGGCGCGAGAAGATCAGCTCCACGCGGGCCGGGCCGGCCTCGGCTACCGCGGGCGTATCCACCACCAAGTCGTAGCCGTGCGGCGCGTACGCCTGAGGGCCTCCCGCGGCCAGAGGTTCGACGGCGCTGTACACGCCCATGTTCGACCCCATACTGGCCTCCAGGAAGATGATCCTTCCTGAGTCCACCGATCGGATAGCGGCCGCCGCGCGCTCGTAGAACGGCATGAGCGCTTCCCGCTCGAATCGGTTGTAGACGGGCCGCGGCGCTTCCATCACCTCGGCGTAGACCGTAGCGTCGTCAAGGACGCGGAGGACTTGCGCTCTTCCTTCCGGAGTCGACCAAAGGGCGAGCAGGTTCTCTACCGAGGCATCGCTTTCGTTTGAGGCGGAGCCTTCGCCCGGGGCGGAGCCTTCGCCCGGGGCGGAGCCTTTTCCGGGGGCGGAGCCTTCTCCTGAGGCCGCCGCCCGCTGCGCTAAAAGTTCGGCGCCGCGGGAGAACTGCAGGCTCAGGGCTTCGGGAGCCGCGGAGCCCATCATCGGTTCGTTATAGAGATCGTACCCGATGACCGCGGGGTGCGCGCCGAAACGCTCGGCCAAGAGCCGCCAACAGGCGATCAAGCGATCCTGCAGGCCCGGCCCCGCGCTCCTACCCAGCGCTCCCGGCACCGCTGCGTTGCGCCAGAAGTTGTCGATGGCGCGCTGCACTGCGGGGCTCGTCATGTAGGCGTCCGACCAGACTTCCCCGCTCACGTGCGGCAGCCCATCGTAGGCGGTGGCCCAGGCTGGGGCCCCGTCGGAGTAGAGGACGCTGAACAGGTCCTGGTGCATATCGAGGAAGACGAAGAGTTCCCGCTCATGCGCCAAGTCGAGTTGCCGTCCGAGGCCCCGCAGGTACGCCTCGTCGTAGACGCCCGGCTCCGGTTCCAAACCGGCCCATAGTACGCCCAGGCGGATACAGTTGAAGCCCCATCTACGGAAGTCACCGAACGGGTTCGTATCCTCGGGGTAGAGATATCCGGTCGATGGATCTTTGTTTACGTAATTGACGCCGTGCAGGATGATTTGACGGCCCGCACCGTCATGGAAGCGATTGTCGCGCACTTCGATCATACTTCATCCTCCAGCGCACCGGCTCCGCCTCGGTATGAGGGCGCGGCGGTTCGACGTAATCTTGACACTGACAGGATTATTGATCGAAATCTAGACGCTGTCAAGTTTTGGGTTTATCATACCCTATGCCCCGGAAACCGTACCACCACGGCGATCTCAAGAACGCCCTGATCAAAGCGGGAATCGACATCCTCGCGCGGGAAGGGATAGGGGGATTGAGCCTGCGGCGGGCGGCGCAGATAGCCGGGGTAAGCCACGCCGCGCCGTACGCCCACTTCGCCGACAAGCAGACGCTCGTCGCCGCGATCGCCACGGACGGGCATCGGAAGATGAACGCCCGCTTCACCGAGATCCGCGATCGATACGCGGGTGATCCGCTCAGGCAATTGATCGAGACCGCGTGGGCCTATGCCGAATTCGCGCTGGACGAGACCGGACATTTCCGCGTCACCTACTCGAGCGCGGTCACGAAAGAACTCGAGTATCCCGAGTTGGTGGCCATTACCGATCGGAACTTCGCGATCCTTCGGGATCTTATGGAGCGCTGCCAAGCGGCGGGCATCTTGATCGGCGGCGATCCCGACCTGGCGGCGATCGGCGTATGGGGCCTGGTGCACGGCTTCGTTTCCCTCGTACTGGAGGGACAGGTGCCGCACGCGGTGGCGAGCCGCTACGGCACCCGCGAGATGCTGATCGCGTGCCTTTGCCAGGTGACGCGGACGCCCATCGATCCCGAAGCGTACGCATAGCCCTCGCATACCGCCGCGCTTGAAACCGTCTATCAAGCGATATCTTCGCTCATCCGTTTGGTCTTGTGCCATCCCCTGTTCGGATGGATAATCGGGCCATGTCGGATATCCCGAAGCGACGCGGTCGCCCCCCCAAAGCAGCCGTCGGTTTGGAAAGTAAAGCGCCTGCGGCCGCGCCCGTGAGGGCCGCACCGCCTATCGCCCAGCGTCCCGATTTCCTTTTCTCCTTATCCGCCTCCGAGGGGCTAGTCCGGCTGCGATTGGCGGATACTAAGGGGCGCACCGCGACGCCCGATTACCGGAGATACGGCGGCGCGGTCCGCGACGCGCTCAGGGAATTCACGGCGGAGCTCAGGAAGGATGAGGGCTCCTTCCGTTGGTCGCGCTCGCCGGAAGAGATCGGGGAGGCCATGGTCTTCGATCCGCCGCCCAGACTCATCGACCTGGTTTCGGCCTCCGGTCTCCTCGCCGACGGAACGATGCGTCCCCTCCGTTGCGCGCGGGGCGATTATCGGCTCGCCATCCGCATCCTCAATATCGCCGGCGGCTGGGAAATCAAGACGGTCATCGTCGATGGGGACGGGTCCGTCCTTGAGCGCGGGTCCGAGGGACGGACCGCCGCCCCCCTGGTCGCCGTATCGCCGAACCACGTACTAACGGGCAGCGTACTGTACCGGACCGAAGACCTGGGGGCGTATTGGGCCGAAGCGGGATCGCTCGGCGCCAGGATCAAGCGAGACGACCTTGCTGTCTTCCTTTCCTTAGCCCTCTCGAGGTTCTCGTCGTTGCGGATACTCTACGACGGTTTCCTCGTACGGAAGACGCGGCCGCGGGTCGCCGTTCCCGCGCTGATCTTCAAGGAGATCGACGCGTACGGGTACCTCCATATCCGTCCCGTCGCGTTCCTTCCCGGCTATCCTCCCGGCTTCTTCGAGGACCAGGACATCATCAAGGTGGTGGAGCCGGACGAGGCCGAAAAAATCCTCGGCGTCTCCGAGGTCGTCTTTCCCGTTTCAGCGGAGGAGGAATTCAGGAACCTCCTTTCGCGTTCGGGCAAGGAGGTGAAGACGGCCGTATACGAGGAAGCCGGTATATTCATCCTCGCCCCGGATTTCGCGGAGCGCTTCCTATCGGAGAACATGGCGCGCCTCATCGCCGATTTCACGCTCTTCGAAGCGGCGATACTGACTCGGTTCAAGGTCCGCCCCGCGGCGCCCCGGTTGCGGATTTCCCTCGGAGCCGGTATCGAATACCTGGAAGGGCGGGCGGAGGTGGAGGTCGACGGGCACGTGTTCTCGTACGGTCGCTTCCTCGCCGAGTTCAAGAAACAGGGATACCTTTCCCTGAACGACGGCACGCGGGCCTTTCCCGATGCCGCCGACATCGCGCGTTTCGAGCGCCTGATAGCGAAGACCAAGGGCGCCGACGACGCCGTGGCGGTTTCCTTCTTCGACCTTCCCGTTCTGGCCAAAGAGCAGGGGATAGAGGCCGACGGCGAGTCCTGGGCGCGCGCGGATCGATTCTATCGATCCTTCAACGACCTCGCTTCGCGCGACGGCGATTTCTCCCTTGCCGGCGGAACCTTGCGTCCCTACCAGGAATACGGCGTGAAATGGTTGGAGCACCTGCGGGACCATTCCTTCGGCGGCTGCCTCGCCGACGATATGGGATTGGGCAAGACCGTGCAGGTCATTTCGCTCCTGAAGCGCGCGTACCGCGGGGGCTTGAAGGAACCCAGTCTGATCCTGATGCCCCGCTCGCTGCTGTTCAACTGGAAAGCGGAATTCGCCCGCTTCGCCCCGGAATTGCCCTGCACCGTGCACTACGGCACGAGCCGGGATACCTCGGCGATCCGGGGCGACGAAGCTCTTATCGTCCTCAGCAGCTATTCCACCGCGCGCAACGATATCACGGAGCTGGGTCCGATCTCCTTCGCCTATCTGATCTTGGACGAATCGCAGAACATAAAGAATCTGGAGACCAAGACGACCTCCGCCGTACTGGCCCTGAAAGCCCGCCACCGGTTCGCGCTGAGCGGCACGCCCGTTGAGAACAACCTCGCCGAGCTCTATAGCCTCTTCCGTTTCTTGAATCCCTCGTTCTTCGGGACGAGGGCCGAATTCACGCGTGACTACCTGCGGCCGATACAGGAGAATAGGGACGAGGCGGCGCTACGGGACCTCAAGACCCGGATCTATCCGTTCCTCCTCCGGAGGCTCAAGCGGGACGTGCTCGCCGATCTGCCGCCGAAGACCGAGCAAACGGTGTACATCGAGCTGGATGAGGAACACCTTTCGGTCTACCACCGGCGAAGGATGGAACTCAAGGCGCGCATCGAGCTCGCGCTCCAAAGGGACGGCGTGGCCAAGAGCGCCTTCGTGATCCTCCAGGCCTTTACCGAATTGCGCCGTCTGGCCGGAGTTCCCGAGGCGGACGGCGAATTCGGCGGCGTCTCCGCCAAGCGGGAATACCTCAAGGAGACGGTGGGCGAGCTGGTCGCGGGCGGACACAAGTGCCTCATCTTCACCAATTTCATCGCGTCCGTGGAACTGGTATCCGAAGACCTGAGCGCGCTCGGAATCGGGAACCTGGTGATGACCGGAGCGAGCGTGGATCGTGAGGCCCTGGTGCGGCGTTTCCAATCCGATCCCGATATCGGCGCGTTCGTGATGACCCTTAAGACGGGAGGAGTGGGCCTCAACCTCACCGCCGCGGATTACGTCTTCATTTTCGATCCGTGGTGGAATCGGGCGGCCGAAAACCAAGCGATCGACCGGTCGCACCGCATCGGCCAGGACAACCCCGTGTTCTGTTACCGGATGATCGCGGTGGACACCATCGAAGAGAAGATACTCGAGCTTCAGGAGAGAAAAGCCTATTTGGTCGATTCGCTCTTGACCGCCGACGCCGCGTCCGTTAAGGCCTTGGACGAAAGCGATATCGAATACCTTCTGGGGTGAACTGAATGGCGAAAGTAATCGATCTGTTCGGCCAAGAGATTCCTTCCGGCGAAGGTATGGAGACAAAGCTTTCGGCCGCCGCCCGCGAGCGAGCCGGCGAGCTGTCCTACCTAAAGTTGGATACGCTGCGCTCAATATATGGCGCCCTTACCGGAAGGAGGAATATCAAAGGCCCGAAAGCCGTCGTCGTAGAAGCCCTTGCGGAATTGCTCGATTTCGGGACGCGGGAGCGGTTCGACGCGTTTTTCGCGACCCTGCCGCCCCTACTGGCGGAGGCTATCGAGATCGCCGCGTTCGAGCCGTACATCGATGTCGCTCCTCTGGTAAAGAAGTACGGCGCGGAGCTCGTCCTGAAAACGAAAGAGTACGGATACTACTACGAGATATCGCCCAATCCCGCGGTGCGCGCCGACCTGTTCCTCGCGGCAGATGAACGGACCTTGTTCCTGGCGCCGCCGATCCGCTCGGTATTCGCCGAATGGCTGCCGAAACCGGACGGTTTCTCCCCGAAGCCTACGGAGGATGCCGTCGGAAACGTCTGGTCCAACGCGGACGCCGTACGCGAGTCGATCCTCCTCATGGCCGCAGCCTCGGCCGAGGCCTTGAAGGGGATGGGCGACTCCGAGGCGGCGCGGAAAGGGCTCGCGAAGACCGCCCAGAAAAAGGCGCGAGCGGCGTGCGGTCAGGCCGCTTTTGCCGTCGCGGGCGCCTACGGCCTCGATTCCATCGACCTGTTCGCGCGGACGGCGAGCTGTCTGGCGGATGTACCCTTGAACCGGGTAAAGGACGGCGACGCCTTCATCAAAAACCTGACGCAGCGGTTTTTTTCCGGCGCGCCGAAAGACCGGTCGTACTCGTACCGTCCGAATGGCGGTTATCTCGAATATTTCGTTCTGCTCGATCATCTCGTTAGGCGCCAAGGGGCGGGCGTCAACGAGGCTCTTCGGCTTCCGACATCCCGCGTCGCGTTCCGCAAGGCGCTGGAGGATATCGCCGTAGGCGGTTCGTGGTATTCCGTCGGAGCGCTCTATCGTTCGATCTCCATGCGGGGCGAATCGTTCTCCTTCTGCGATCCGTATACGGAGACCGAAGGTTTGCGCCTCAAAGGGGATCAACTCCGCCTCGATGATCGGGTCTTGGAGAGCGATTCCTATGAACCTTTTTTCCAGCCCTCGGGCCGACTGCGCGCGCCCATCCTGGAACTTCCGCTTTTCAAGGCATACTGCTATCTCATGGCGGTCCTCGGCATCGTCGATATCAGCGAGGCCGAACCGGAGAAACCGTTGACGAAGAACGGCGCGCAATGCCCGATCTCTCCCTACGATGCCCTGCGGTATATTCGCGTCACCGCGTTCGGCGGATGGTGCCTGGGAATAACCGAGTCGAAACCGGACTTGAAGATCGCCGCGTACGAGGCGGTCGCGGACAAGGAGCTGTTGCTCGTTACCTTCAAGGGCCGATCCCTGGAGCGGAAGCTCTACCTGGAGGCCATCGGAGACAAGCTCGGAACCGAACGATATAGGATCACCGAGGCCTCGTTTATCAGGGGGTGCGACTCGGCGGCCGGAATTTCTGAGCGGGTCGAGAAATTCAAAAAGCTGATCGATGCGGAACCATCGCCGCGGTGGGAACGGTTTTTCTCCTCCGTGCTCTCGCGCGTAGCCCTGTTTACGGCGGCCGAACCGGCGTTCCTTTTCTCGCTTCCCGCCGATCCTGCCGTGGCCCGTCTCTTCGTCGAGGATCCGCGGCTGCGGAGCATAATCGTGCGCGCTGAGGGTAACCGAATCGCCGTTCGTCTCAACGATCACCGGAAGTTTCTTAAACTGCTCGCTGAACACGGTTTTTTCAATCCCGGGGCGTGAGGCGCGCGACTATTCCGCGAACGCCCGCGGCGGCTATAGGCTTCCTTCTCCCTCCAATTCGCTTTCGTGGACCCAGACGCCGCGGCGGAGCGGGCGCGAGAACACTTCCAACCAGCCGCCGTCGGCTGAGTCGACGGGCCTGAGGTAGCGTCCTGCGTCGTAGCGTTCGAGCACCGCGGCGCCGAAGGAAGGCGCTGAGCGCGCCGCGGCTCCCGAGGTCGCAGCGAACCTTCCCGGGAGTACGACCGGCACGAGCGCGCGCAGGTCGTCCCGGTCATGGCCTTTGAGGTAGGCTCGGATGCCGTCCTGTATGATATCCGCGTACAGGGCCGGATTGCCGCGCATCCGCGCGCGGTCGGCGGCGTTGCCCATGAACCCCATCTCGATGAGGACGGCGGGCGTGTACGGGGAGAGGGCGGAGGAGAAGCGCCACCACGAAAACGCGAAATAGCCGCGCATGTTGGCCGTGATGCCGCCCGAGTCCTCGCTGAGGCCGGAGGCGCGGAAGGAGGACTTCATGGCCTCCGCCAGCTCCCGCGAGCGCCGGCTCGGCCGCCAGGGCGGAGAGAGTTTCCACCCTTGGCGATCCGGTCGGTCGGCGCGGTCCGCGTGCACCGACACGAAGAGGTCGGCGCGATACCCGGCCGGCACGGCGGCGGGTACCAGCTCCGCCGCGTAGCCTTCCGCGGTCAGCCGTTCGAAGAGGAGACGCGACACCGCAAGATTGAGGTCCACTTCCCTGAGCTCTCCGAAGGCCGCTCCGGTGCTCGTGCGGAGCCGCGCGAGCTCGTCCGGCAGTTCGTGGATTTTCCAGTGGCCCGGCTGGATGCCGATGCGTATCGGTCCGTCTAGGGCGACCAGCTCATAGCCGGGCAGCCCGCGCAGGATCTCGGGCGAAGGCTGGGCGGACATCGCGGAGGCTTGGGCCGCGCCTTCGCTCGCGCGGGCGCGGCACCCGATCGCGGCCAGGCCGCCCGCAATCGTCATAAGCGTCGCGGCGAGCAGGGAAAGCGCGCGCGGGCGGCCGCGGAACGCCGGCCGTATCGGACGCTTCCTCGAACTGACGCTATTCATACTTAAATAGTAAAATATTATCCCCGGGCAATGCAACGGGCCCCGCCGGGTCGCGCCGCGTCGCCTTCGCCGCCTGCGTCGCCTACGCCGCCTGCGCCGCCTACGCCGCCTGCGCCGCGCGACGTCTCAGCGGCGGAAATCGGCCGCGTTGACGAAGAATTCTTGGCGGTTGGCGCAGAGCTGGATCGGATGCAGGGAACGGAAACCCATCCGCTCCAATCGCTCCAGGTACGAAGGGATTTCCGCTGCGAGTTTCCAGTCGTTCAGTTTCAGCGTGATGAATCCCTGGCGGAGCCGCAACGAGGATCCGAAGAGGCCGCGGAGGACCTTGAGGACGTGGGCGAGTTCGGGAAGGGCCTCCGCCGGCGCGATGCTCATGTCAACCACGAGCCAATCCGGATTGCATCCGCGCAGGTCGTCCGGCGTGGCGAAACGCGCCGGCTTTCGGACGTGGGTGAAGAACGGAGCGGCGGCGACCGTCTCCGCCATGTATTGCGGATCGACGCCCGTCACCCGCATGCCGCGGGCGAGTAGGGCCGTCGTGGCGCCGCCGGGCGCGCAGCCCACCTCCAGCACGGTATTTCCCCGTTCGAGCGGAGGCTTGAATCGGGCGAAGGCTTCTTCGATCTTGAGGTAGGCTCGGGAAGGCGAGTGGGCGGGCAAGGGGATATCTGGAACGTTTCCCGGAGCATCCACCATGTATTCGGCGTGGACGTGGCGGCCGAGGAAGAGATGAAAATCGTCGATCCAAATCAGGTCGTAGACGGTCTCCCCGACGCGGGGCGCTCGATCCCGCGCCCGGCTGCCGGCCTCCGGAATGCCCGCAGGGATGGCTGCCCGTTCTCCGGCGCGTCCCGCGGAAGCGATATGGCCGTTCCGGACGAAGCCCTCCGGCTCCTCGCCGGGGATATGGAGATCCCGGTCGAAGCGATGGAGGAGCGCGCCGCGGGGGACGCGGCCGAGCAGGGCGGGGAGATCGGCCGGATCCTTCGCTTGGCCGAGCGCTTCGCCCCAGAGGCGCGTGAAGATGCCGTTCCTGAGGACGAGCGGCGGACCCTCGTCGGACTCATCCTTAAAAGTGATGAAACCCGGACGGGAGAACGCGAAGCGCAACCGCGGCAATTCCGCGCCGACTTCCGCCTTGACCGCTTTCTCCGCTCCCGTCTGGCAGGTCGCGAAATAGAACCGTGTACTCACCGCGTAATCATGCCAGCGATCGAGTATCGGCGCAACGGGCGCGAAGGGCCTTTTCGCTTGACGGGAGCCGTGGGGCCGACGTAGTCTTCATTCCCATGGACAGCCTCCGCTCGATCTTCCGCGAAACGTACGGCGGCGCGCCGTCGGGTTACGTTCGTTCTCCGCTCCGCGTCTGCCCGCTCGGGGCCCACGTCGACCATCAGGGCGGACTCGTGACCGGCATGGCCCTGGACGTGAACGTCGATCTCGTCTACGAACGCGACGACGAAGGTTTCGTGCGCGTCCAGAGCTTGGACTTTCCCGACGAGGAGTACTTCAGCCTGGATCGCGTTCCCGACATGGTGCCGGGCTCGTGGGGAAACTATATCCGAGGCGCGGTCCTCTCCCTTTCCCGGACCTACAAGCTCCGGTCGGGTTTCCGCGGCATCGTGCGCGGGAGGCTTCCGATGGGCGGCCTCTCTTCCTCGGCCGCGGTGACCACCGCCTACCTCCTCGCGCTCTGCGACGTCAACGGCATCGAGTGCACCAAAGAGGATCTTATCCAGTTCAGCCACTGGGTGGAGAAGAGTTTCATCGGCCTCAACAACGGCATCCTGGACCAGTCGGCCAACGTCTTGAGCCGCGACGGCTACCTCATGACCATGGATTGCGCGACGAACGAATGGAACCTCGTGCAAAAGAGCCCGTCCATGCGGGAGTTCGAGGTGGTCATCGTCAACTCGGGCTTCACCAAGGCCCTCATCAGCACCGACTACAACAACCGCGTGGACGAGTGCAAGATCGCGGCCTCCGTCCTTGAAGAGTGCGCGCGGGGCAAGACTTCCAATTATAAAGACGCGCGCCTCGGGAATCTCAGCCACGCGGATTGGGAGAAGTACCGCGACCGCCTTCCGGGCCGCTTCGGCCGCCGCGCGCGCCATTTCTTCACGGAGAACGAGCGCGTACGCTCCGGCATCGAAGCCTGGAAGCGGGGGGATATCGAGGCCTTCGGAAGGCTCATGATCGAGTCGGGGAACAGCTCGGTGAACGATTACGAGTGCGGCTGTCCCGAACTCATCACCATCTTCGAGGTCCTCAAGGATGCGCCGGGCGTCTGGGGCGCGCGCTTCAGCGGCGCGGGGTACCGCGGCTGTTGCATCGGCCTCGTCGATCCCGCATACAAGGCGGAAATCGAGGAACGCGTGGCCGCGGTCTATCCGGAGAAGCATCCCGAATACGCGGACAAGTACAAGGTCCATTTCTGCAAGACCGCGGACGGGGCGGCAGTCGTCTTCCCCTGCGGCGGGAGGCTAGATCGATGAAATGCGTACTTCTGGCCGCAGGCTACGCGACGCGGCTCTACCCCCTGACGCGGGACCTGCCCAAGAGTCTCCTGGAGGTGGGCGGCCGGACCATCCTCGACCGGATTTTCGACAAGATAGAAAAAGGCGGGGAGATCGACGAGGTCATCCTCGTGACGAACGCGCGTTTCCACGGCCGGTTCAAGGATTTCCTAGCCCGGAGAGCCTCGCCAAAAAAAACGACCTGCCTCAACGACGGCACCACCGACAACGAGAACCGGCTCGGCGCCCT
>JAEWSV010000268.1 GCA_023398155.1 Spirochaetota bacterium | reverse complement strand
GCCGAGGCCGATGCGGAGGAAGCTCACGGCAGGTCTCCGGGAAAGGTGATCTTGCGGTTGCCCGCCGAGCCTTCCACGACGGCGACGCTACCGATGAAGGCGCCCCACACCTCGGCGTCGTCGGTGTATTCGACGCCTTCGGCGAGCTCGCGTTCGGCCGCCCGCTCGTGGGCGCGGAGGATGTCCGGGAAGGCGAAGGCTTGCGGAGTCTGGGCCGCCGCGACCGAGGACCGGCGGAGGTGCCGGACCACGAGGCCCGACTCGTCGATTTCCTTGGGCGTATCCACGAGGGGAAGGACCGGAACGACGGCCCGTTTTTCCCTGACCGCGGCGATGGTGCGCTCGATGAGAGGGCGGTCCACCCAGGGCCGGGCCCCGTCGTGGATGAGGACGTAATCCGGGCCGTACGCGGAAAGGAGGGCGAGTGCCTGGTGTACCGAACGGCGGCGGGTTGAGCCGCCGGGTACGAAAAGTACGCGGGGGAACGCTTCCCGGCCGAGGATCCGGGCGGGTAGGGCGGCGCGGGCCGCGCTCTCCCCGTCGGCGGGTACCGAGACCACCACGAGGTCCACGAGGCCCGAGTCGACGAAGGCGGTGAGGGCCGCGCCGAGGACGGTCAACGGCGTACCGTCCCGATCCTTGGCGTCGTCTCCGAGCGATCGATATTCTTTCTTGAGGCCGCCCATGCGGACGGAGGAACCGGCGGCCGTGACGACCGCCGCGATCACTTCGCTTCCAGCCGAGCGAAGATGAGGGACTCGACCTCGTCCTTCGACTTGCCGAGGGAGAAGGACACCTCGTCTTCCAGGAGCTTGAGCGCCGAGTCGTAGAGCTTGCGCTCCAGTATCGGCAGTTCCTTCACCTTGCTGCGGTGATAGAGGGAGCGGACGATGGTCGCGATGTCGATGACGCTGCCCTTCTTGAGGAGGTCAAGGTTCATCTGGTAGCGCAGTTTCCAGTCGGAGGGAATCGGCTCATAGGCTTCGCTGATGAGGGCGAGGGCTCGGAGCGCTTCGTCCTGAGGTACGATGGCCCGGATGCCGAGTTCCTCGGCTTTCATCACGGGGACCATCACGGTCATGTCGGATACCTCAAGGTAGATGACGTAGTAGGGGACGGTCTTATCCTTGAATTTCTTTTCTTGAACGGAAAGGATTTTACCGACGCCTTGGCTGGGGTAGACGACTTCCTGATCGACGCGGAAGGGCATGGACTGATCGCTCATTATCGTCGAGTATACCATGAAAACGCAGTGAATGTGAATAGGCGCGCTCTATTGCGGGCCTATTGCCGCGTCGCAAGCCCCGCGGTAGATTCCATCGCATGAAGATCGCCGGCCGTAGGCTTCCGCTCTCCGCCTTGGCGTTCCCTCTCCTCCTGTGCGCCCTCCTCGTCGGCGCTTGGATCGGAAGGGACGCGCTCTATGCCCTCTTCGCGTCGAGCGAACGGCTCAGGGAGGCGGTGGCGCGCTACGGAGGCTGGGGCCCTCTCGTCTTCGTCGCGCTCCAGACCGTGCAGGTGATCGTGTTCTGGATCCCGGGCGAAATCGCCCAGATGGCGGGCGGCTACCTGTTCGGCGTGCTCGAAGGAACCCTGCTCAGCGCGATCGGCATCGCTCTCGGTTCCCTCGTGGACTTCTCGTTGGCCCGCACCCTCGGCAAGCGGTTCGTCGCCGGCCTTTTCGGCGCCGCGCGATTGGATCGCTTCGACAAAATTAGGACCTCGCCCCGCGCCGAGGCCTTCTTTTTCCTGCTGTTCGTGATTCCGGGCATCCCCAAGGACCTGCTCTGCTTCGTCGCCGGCCTTTCGGCGATGCGGCCGCTCGGCTTCCTCGCGGTTTCCATGGTCGGCCGTCTTCCGGGCATAGTGGGCAGTTCGGTCATGGGGGCGGCGGCCGCCGACGGCCGCGGCGACCTCTTCATCGGCGTGGGTATCGTGGCGACGGTGCTCTTCATCGCGGGCATCCTGGGCCGCGACCGCATCCACGACGTAGTTTCGTCCCTCGCCGCGCGCGGTCGGCCGCCGGCCGAGCGCGACGCGCCGCCGCTCAGTAGCGGACAGGCCAAGAACGGGGACGGGGAGCGAGCGCCACCCCGGGAAGCGGCCGATACGCCGCGAACGAAAGATACTTGAAGGGGTGGATGTCGAGCGGATTCGGGAACCAACCGTCCACCTCGTTCATGTCGACGATGTTGAGCGCGGGGGTGTAGGAAATCGGCAAGACGGCCCCGTCGTCGATGAGCACCCTCTCGGCCTCCGCGAGCGTCTTCCAACGTTCCTCGCCCTCCTGTCCCATCGATTTTTCCACCAGCTCCTCGTACCTATCGTCGTCGAAGTGCGCGTCGTTCAGGTTGGAGTCGGCCCGCCACATCTGGAGGAAGGTATAGGGGTCGGCGAAGTCTCCGATCCAGGTGGTGGAACCGACGACGTAGTCGCTTTTCTTGAGGGAAGCGTAATAGTCGTCGTAGGGCACGGTCTCCACGCGGACGGGAATGCCGAGGCCTTCTTTCCACGTCTTCGCCATCAGGCCGGCGATGCGGGAGGCATCTTCGGACGGAGTGATCCTGATGACGAGTTCCTCGAGGCCGGCCCCGCCGGGGTAGCCCGCCTCGGCGAGAAGCCGCTTCGCCTCGGCCAAGTCGCCCGCGCCGATCCCTTCGAGTTTGGGATAGCCGGGGATGGGGAAAATGAGGGTCGGAGCGGGGAGCATATGGCCTTCTCGGATATCGTTCCAGGGCAGGGCCAAGGCGAGGGCGCGGCTGACCCTGCGGTCGTTCCAGGGGGCCTTCTCGCTGCGGACGTAGTAGTAGTGCGTGGCGAACATGGCGTTCACTTGAACGCCGCTCCGATCCCGAAGTGCGTCCAGATCGATGTCCCCCGCGATCCACCGCGCCTCGCCCGAGTCCCAGAGCGAGGCGGCTTCCTTACCGTCGGTCGCGAAGCGTATGACGAGGTTCTTGAACGCCACGCGCGCGGCGTCCCAATATAGCTCGTTCTTCGCCATCACGATCCTATCCGCATTCCGGTCAACGATGTAGAAGGGTCCGTTGGAGATGGGCGGCCGTCCGGACCAATCCTTCGTCGCGAGCATGGAAGGATGCACGGGCGCGAA
>JAEWSV010000265.1 GCA_023398155.1 Spirochaetota bacterium | reverse complement strand
GACCGGACCGCTCCGCTCATGATGGGAATGGATCTAGCGTATAGAACCCCGGGACAAACCATAGGAAAAGCGTATCATATCGGTTGGGGTTATGACGCTCGGGACGCCGCCACCTCGCGGGATGAGGACGCGAACTCCGAGGGTTGCACCCTCATCGACCAGCCGGCTCGCCCTACTTTAACGATCCGGTATCAGGGAACCGGGGCGAGCGCGGCGAAGGCTATCGCCCAGGCGCTCTCCTCCATAATCCGGCATGCCGGGACGCTCGGCGCCCGTCCGACCGGTCAACCCTTCGTAGCCTACCACGGTATGGACGAACACCAAGCCGATATGGAAATCGGCCTGACGTTTGAGGAACGGATCGAGGGGACGGGCAGCATACGCTCCGGGGAGATACCCGCGGGAACCTTCGCATCGTACACCCATATCGGACCCTACGATCGGTTAAACGAAGGCCGGGCGATAGTACGCCGATGGATGCATAAAAACGATTATGTCGAGGCCGGACCGGCCTATGAAATGTACCTCAACGACCCGCGGAGAACGCCTCCCGAAAAGCTGGAGACGCGGATCCTCATTCCGCTCCGCTAAAAACCCTCTTCCGCACCATTTCCGTTGAGCGGCACGCCGAGAGAGCGATGCCGCCTCCTACTCAGCCAGGATTTTCTCCCAAACCGACGGTTCCTGGACGTCCTTGTCGATCTCCGCGTAGATCTGGGCCTCGTAGGGAACCTTGGGGTACAGGCTACCCCGGGTATTGAGGAAGGCGAGGTTCGCTTGCTCGGAGCGGACCATCGTACTCGGATCGCGCGTGAGGGCGTCCCAGGCGCGGGCGGATTCGGAATAGAGGGCGAGGGCGCGGGAGCGGTAGCGGGCATCGCCCGTACGGTCCGCGAGGGCCTCGAGCGTCACGCCGAGGTTGTTGCGCGCGCGCATCAAGCGCTCGGCGAGTTCCGCATGCTCCGGCCGCGCGTTCGGCACCAGCACGGGAAAACGGGCGCGCTCGGCTTCCAACATGTCCAATAAGCGATTGTAGTAGCCCTGCGCCGCGTGCAGGTCGCCGCGGCGATAGAGCGCGTTGCCGAGGGCGAAGATGAGACGCCGGTTGAGCGGAAGCTCGGTGGAGGCGTCGAAGAAATATTCCACCGCCGCGGCCCAATCGCTCTTCGCATAACCCACGTAGCCCATCCGGTACCGGATCTCGGGCGGCGACCATCCGTGGGAAGCCGCCTCCCGATAGTCGGCCATAGCCGCATCCAGATCGCCCGACTTGAAGTATTCCAGGTCGCCGAGGTCGGCGTACAGCCTGCCGTATTCCGGCGCGCGGACCAGGATGCGCCGAGCGAGAGCGTCCTCGTAAAGGCGGATGCCGCCTACGAGCTGTTCCTGGGCGGCGAGGAATTCCTTCGCGCGGGTGAGCAACGCCGCGTAGCGCCTATGGGAATCGATCCTGAAAACGGTCCGGCGGGCGGAAACCTCGTTGGCCGCGGCGAAAGCGGCGAGGGCGCGCTCAAGGGCTCCCCGCTCCTCTTCGCTCCTGCCGTACCGCTCGTAATACCGGGCGAGATGATAATAGGATTCCGGGTGGGCCGGATCCGTCCGGACCGCCCGCTCCAGGAGTTTACGAAGGTTCTCTATCCGCTCCACGTTCGGGTCCGGAACTCCGACGGGGACTTCCTCCTTCTTGTCCAGGAGGTATCCGCCCAGTTCGGCCAGGGAAGAGCCGGCTATTTTACGCTTCTCCGAAGAGAGGAAATATTCCTGCAAGGGCAGGACTTCGGCCAACTTGTCCGTCCGGATGAAATAGAGCAGCATGCGCTCCAAGAACGGGTCCTGGCGGCCGTACTTTTCCATGAGCCGCGCGTATGCCCTCCGAGCCTCTTCATAGCGCGAAGGCTCCTCCTCCGCCCATGCCATATTGTTGTCGCCGAGGGCGAGCAGCCCTTCGCGGTCATCGATGCTATAGTCCAGGATCTGCTCGCGCAGGATACGATCAGCCTTGGCGAAATTCCTCAGCTCCTTCGTTTCCATGGCGGCGTAGAAGAGCGCCCCGCGCTTGTCGCGCGGATACAGTTTGAGGAGCTGGTCGTATTTCTCTTCGGCCAGTATGTATTGGCGCTCGTCCGCGAAACCGCGGGCATACTTGTAGAACCAGGATTTGGAGCGCTGGAGCCGGAAGCCCTGATCGAACCGCTCGTTCGCCCGCGCGTACTCGCCGGCCTCGATGCGCTCCATTCCTTGCGTGTAGTAGGCGTAGGCCCTGAGCGGTCGGTATACGAATTCGAAGCCGAGATACGCCACGGAAGTCGCGATCGCGGCTACGAACGCGAACACGCGGAGGACGGGCAGGATATTGTGCACGAACGCGTACGCGAAGGTCGCGCGTTCCGCCTCCAATTCCTCGCCGGTCCGTTTCTCGAAGCCGCGCGGAATGGGTATGGACCTGCCGATGAGCCGCGAGGCGAGAACCGCCGTCTCCCGGGCGGAAGCGCCCCGGACGAGAAGCCGAACGAGGGCCGACATATCCTCCGGCGGCACGGCGTGCTCGGCGATAAGCTCTTCGCAGGCGATCCGCAAGTTGAGCGGATAGGCAGTCAGGGTCGCTTGGAGTTTCTCCAAATCCTGCTCGGAAAGGACGATCTCCTCGACTTCCGCGGTCGGCATCGCCTTCCCGCCCCGCCGCGGAGAGGCGACGCGGACGGGTTCTTCCTTCGCCTGGGCACCGCGGAAGACATCGTCGATACCCTCAAGGGAGAAATCCTCAAGGTGGGCGAAACCTTCCCCCTCGGTTTTATCGGGAGCGCCCTCCGGCGAGACGCCGAAGCCGGAAGACAAGAAATCGTTATCCAGGCTGAAGGTATCGAAAGAATCGATCGAAGCGTCATCGGCTCCACCAAAGCCATCCGTCTCTCCTGAAGCGGATTCCGGGGCCGCAGGCCCCGTATCGGAGGCCGGCGGTTGCTCGCCGAATTCCATGGAAAAATCCGGGATGTCGAAGGTATCCTCCGCCGCGAGCTTTCGTTCTTTGCGGCCTGGGGCGGGCCTTCCTTCCGCGGCCGGCGGTTTCTCCTCTTCAACCTCTGAGAACAGCGAGAACGACTCGTCGGTATCGCCGAGATCGAAGCCGGGCGTCTCGGACGTCTCCCCGCTCTCCGGCATAGCCTCATCGCCGCCGAGTTCCTCCAACGCCCCGTCGGTCGGAGCTTCCTCAGGCGGTAGGAAATCCGCGCGCCCCGCCTCGGCGCTTTCGGGCGCCTCTTCGCCGCCCGTCGGAGCGAAATCAGAACCGAATTCCAGGTCATCGATCGAGAAATCGGCGGGAAGTTCCTCCGCGTTTTCTTTCGGGACTTCGGCGCGCCCATTCTCCACTTCCGTCGCGAGCCCGTCGAGCAGACCTTCCGGTATGCCGAAATCCACCGCCTCTTCTTGATCGCCGGGCGCGTCGCTCTCCGTCGGTTCCCGTATCGAACCTGGAGCCGGAAAGCCCGGCTCTTCGGGCGGGAGTTCGAAGTCGGCTTCCGACGGCAGCCCAAGCTCCGGAGCCACGGACTCCGGCTCCGCCACGGCCTCCGGCGGCTCAGGTGCGGAGAGCGGCTCTTCTACTCGCGGGGCCTCATCGAACGGAGGCTCCAGTCCGGCCTCCGCGGCAGGGGGAGAAGCCGATAGGTCGTCGGGAATGGAATCGAGAAAGGCGCCGAAGTCGAAGGCCTCATCCCCGCTCCCGGCGGAGGATGCGCTCCCGCCGGAGGCGGCGGCGAAGCCGGCGCCGAAATCGAGCGGCGAGGCCGTCTCGGAGGTAGCGTCCGAGAAAAGATCTTCGGCTGAAGGCGGCGGCGCCGGCATGGCGCGGCCGACCGAGGACGAGTCCGTTCCGCCGCCCTCGGGCAGAGGGAGCTCGTCGTACTCTTCGCCCCGGGCCGAGAGAGACGACAATTCACCGCCCATGGCCCTGAACGAGGATCTGAAGCGCTCGAGATCTATCCGCGAAGGCATGATCAAGATATTGAAGCATCGTCCGATAATTGTAAAGAACGAATGAAACGCACGATTCAATCCGCGCTGGGCGCAATTTTCGCGCTGTCGCTCGTCGCCCACGTCGGCGCGGTGGACTTCGAGTCCTTCAGCTTCAACGATCGCCTCCTCTCCATGCGGGGTCCCGAAGCTCCCGCCATCTTCGAAGACGGCGTGATCTTCACCGCGCCTTCCAGTTCCCGTCGGGTCGGCATCGCCTTTGCCCATGAAGGCTTCGGCCGCGTCCACTGGTTCAAGAAGCTCATGAAGAGCGAGGACGAACCGGCTCCCGCAGGCGAGAAAGCTATAAAACCGAACAGGAAGGCGGCCCAGTTCGTCGATTCCGGGCTGCTCTTCTTCGCCTACGATTACCCGCGCGGCATGCGCGAGTTGGAATACCGGCTCGTGGTCGACGGTCTATGGATCGCGGATCCCCGTAATCCCGCACGCCGGATCGATCCGGCCACGGGCGTCGTCCGATCCGTGGTCGCCCTCCCAGAGCCGACGAGGAATCCCTCCACCTACGACGCCCCCGCCGGTTCCCTGCGTTTCAGTTACGACACCGCGCCGGGAGAGACCGTGACCGTCGCCGGCAGCTTCAACGGGTGGGATCCCTTCATGTACGAATTGGTTGAGGAGTCGCCCGGGCGATACGTCCTAACCCTCCCCCTCCCCTCCGGGGTCCACCGCTACGTCTTCTTCCATAGGGGAGAGCGCATCCTCGATCCGAACAATCCCCGCAAGGTCTATACCGCCGAAGGCAAGACGGCCTCCGAAGCCATAGTCGAGTAAAGCGCGCTCAGCGACGCCAGGCGGCTTCCTTCGCGAAGGCGGCGGCGAGTTCGGCCTGGGCGGCAACGAGCGCGCTTTCGCCGTTCGCACCGTCTATCACCACCGGGTCGATGAGGGCGTCCGTCAGTATCCGTTCGTAGAATTCGGGCAGGGGCCCCGGCCAGACGGTCTTGTCCAGCATATTCCGGTACGCGCTGAAGAGCTTTCCTTCGCGGAGCGCGGGGTGGTCGTCGAGGCTCCGCTTGGTCGGCGCGACGCCGAAACGGCGGGAAAGTTCCACGAGATACTCGTCCTTCGCCAGGAAGAACTTTATGAGGTCGAAGGCGACCGCCTGATTCGCGTGGGCCGCCCCCGCCGCGACGCCCATGGAGCACTCGCCGTTATGCCGGTCGAAGATAGCGGGTGACGAAGCGGTCCACGCGGGGATGCGGAACACGTCGAAGTCGCACGCCGGGTAGTGCATCTTGAGCCAGTTCCCCGTCCAACCCCAGCCGTAGATCATGGCCGCTGTCCCCTGGCCGAAGGACTCGTGGAATTCGGGGAGCCGCACGTCGGCGCACCGGTCGACGGCGTACAGCGCGCGCAGGTACGCGAGCGAACGCCGGGCGGCCGCGGTATCCACGACGGGCTCGAGGTGATCGGGATCTGAGAAGAGGGCCTGGCCTTGCTGGAGGTTCATCGCGGTAAAGATGGTGGAGCCGATGCCGTTCGGATTGAACCCCGAGCGCACCATACGGCCGTCGGCGTCGCGGACGGTCAGCCGCTTCGCGACCTCCCGCAACTCCTCCCACGTCCGCGGCAAGTCCCGTTCCGTGAGGCCCGCTTCTTTCCATATTCCGACGTTGTAATAGATGGCGCTCGTCATGAGCCCCGTGTCGATGAAGTAGATTTCCCCATCAGCCTCATGGGCACCCGCCTGGCGGAAGTCCCGCTCCAACGCGGCGCGCGGGAGGATCTCTTCAGGATACGGACGCATGAACGGCCGGAGCGTCTCCTCGAAGGAGTTGTGGACGTGGAAGAGGTCCGGTCCCATGTCCGACTGGAGCGCGACGCGGAGCTTATTGAAGTGGTCGTTGAAATCGGCGGCCGTGAGTTCGATGCGTACGTTGGGGTGGATCGCCGTATAGTCGGCGACGAGTTTCCGATGGATGTCTTCCTGGTCCACCTGGGTCCAGAACGACAGGGTGACGGGCTTGCCGCCGTTCACCGGAACGGAGGGGTCGTAGCGGAGCGCGTCTCCGAAAGGCGGCCAAGAAACGGCCTGGGCCGGTCCCTTTCCGCAGGAGGCGAACGCGAGGGCGTACGCCAAAAGGAGGGCCGAAGCCGACAGGAAAGACCTTCTCCGTGCCATGGGCGCCCAGTATAGCTCCGGGCCGGAGCTCCGGGCAAGCGCGGCGCTAGACGTTCGGCGCATAGCCGTCCCCCGCACCGACGAGAACGGCGAGACCGCTCACCACGAAATCCGCGTTGTCCAGGACGCGCGGATCGCCGATGCCGACCGCGCGCATCCCCGCCCGCTTGGCCGCCTCCACGCCGGCCCGCGCGTCCTCGAAGACGACGCAGGCGGCGCTCTCCACGCCGAGAGCGGCGGCGCCGTGGAGGAAGACTTCGGGGTCGGGCTTCGCGGCGCTCACCATAGTCCCGTCCACGATCGCGTCGAAACGGTCCGCTATGCCGAGCCGGCGAAGGATGGGACGCGCATTCTTGCTCGCGGAGCCGAGGGCGGTCAGTATGCCGCGCCGCCGGAGCGAGTCTAGGTACGCGGTCGCGCCAGGCAGGATCTCGGAGGCGTCCATGGCTGAAACCAGCTCTACGTACCAGGCGTTCTTCCGGTCCGCGAGGCGCGCCTTTTCCTCCTCAGGGAAAACGACGCCGCCGAGCTCGAGCACGATCTCCAGGGACCGCATGCGGCTCACGCCCTTGAGCCGCTCGTTGTCCGCCTCGTCGAAGGGGATGCCGAGGCTGTCCGCGAGCCGCTTCCACGCGAGAAAATGGTACTTCGCCGTGTCGACGATGACCCCGTCCAGATCGAAGAGCGCCGCCTTCATGCCGTTCAGGATGTCCATCATGCCTCCGTCGCGGCGGCCGCGTATTCGATTACGAGCCGTTCGGTTCCGGCCCAGGTCCGCTCCGCGC
>JAEWSV010000264.1 GCA_023398155.1 Spirochaetota bacterium | reverse complement strand
CTCACGGACCTTTCCTATAGCCTGGGTTTCATTCTCCTGACGGGCTATCTCGTGATCGCGAACCGGGCATATTCCTTTGGACAAATCGCGGCGGCCTCGTTCGTCGTCCTTTGGGCCCTTCGCCTGGGGACCTACTTGCTGACCAGGATACTGAAAATAGGCAAGGATGCCCGTTTCGACGATAAACGGGGGAACTTCTTCCGATTCCTCGCGTTCTGGGTCCTGCAGGCCTTCGCGGTTTGGGTCATCATGCTGCCCGTCACCGCCATCCTCGGCCTCCCCTCGATATCGAATCCGAGCGGCCTTTCCATAATCGGCGCGCTGCTCTGGGCGGTGGGATTCGCCGTGGAGATCGCGAGCGACGCGCAGAAATTCGCCTTCCGTAACAACCCGGCCAACCGCGATCGTTGGATTGAAACGGGCCTTTGGAAGTACTCGCGGCATCCGAATTATTTCGGGGAAACGCTGCTGTGGTGGGGCATTTTCCTCTATGCGCTGCCGTACCTTCAGGGTTTCCTCCTGCTTACGATCGCCGGCCCCGTATCCATAACCCTCCTCCTGCTGTTCGTGTCGGGAATTCCCCTCCTTGAGAAGAGCGCGGATGCCAAATACGGTACGGATCCCGCCTACCAAGACTACAAACGGAGGACCAGCCTCTTCTTCATCGCGCCGCCGCGAAAGGATTGAGCTTGAGGCTCCATGTTTTCGATGTCGACCACACCATAGTCGACTGTTCGACGGTCCAGGAGTTCCTCCTGATGGGAATACGGCGGGGGCTCGTCGGAGCCTCCGTCCTCCTGTATCTGCCGAGATTGTTCTTTCTCTATCGTTTCTACGGCTCGAAAGGAAAACATGTCGAACAAGCCTACCCCTTCCTGAAAGGGGTAGGAAGGGAAGCGCTCCGGAACCTCGCCCGTGAGGTCTTCACTGAACGGATACGGCCCCGGATAGACCGAGCGGTAGCCGATCGGATAGCCGCCATTCAACGCGAAGGGGGGGAGGTAGCTATAGCCTCATCCTCGTTCGGTCTCATCCTGGAACCCCTCGCCGCGTACCTGGGAATCGATGCGGTCGTGGCCAGCGAATTGGAGTTCAAGGACGGGAAAACCACCGGCCGGGTCGACGGAGAACCGGCATTCGGAGGAGGTAAGAAATCGAGGATGCTCGCGTATCTGGACGGACGCGGAACGGATCCGGCCGACTGCGCCTTCTACAGCGACAGCAGCCACGATCTTCCCCTCCTCCGCGCTGTCGGCAAACCCGTCGCCGTAAACCCGAACGGCGCGCTCCGACGCATCGCCCGGAACGAAGGCTGGGAGCTATTGGAAACTAAAAGCAGAGGAGGCCGCTCATGATGGACATCATCATCGTCATGGCAGCAAGCTATTTATTGGGATCGTTCCCCACGGGAATCATCGCAGGCCGGCTGACCAAAGGTATAGACCTGCGCGATCACGGCAGCGGCAATACGGGCGCGACCAACTCGACGCGGGTCCTGGGCTGGAAGGTAGGCCTCATCGTAGGCTTGATCGACATGGCGAAGGGGTGGGTCGCGGTTTCCTTCATCGCCCGCATCCGTTTACTCGACGCGCCGCCCGTTCCGGCTCAGGTCCTATTCATCGCGGCCACCCTCGCGGTCGTCATGGGACATATCAAGCCGATATTCGCAGGCTTCCGGGGAGGCAAGGGCTTCGGAACCGCGGCCGGAGCCGTCAGCGCGGCCTATCCTCCCCTCGCGCCGCTCTGCCTCGCCGTTTTCCTGGTAACGCTCGTCCTATCGGGGTACGTCGCGGTGGCCGCCGCCGTCGCGGCCCTCGCGCTTCCCCTCTTTTATCTTTTGGTAAGCGCCGTCTCCGAGGCGCCCGTGGATCCCGCGATACTTATTTTCTTCATCCTCATCTTCCCGCTCACCGTGCTGGGAGTACGTAAGAAACTCCGGCTCTATTTCTCCGGTAACGCCGAGCTATTTGAGAAAATCATGATCATCAAGCCGAAAAGAGAGCGGAGCAAAAGCGTCTGACGTACCGTCCCCAATCTCTAGGCCATATCCTCAACGGTAGCCGCGAAAGGGAGTTCCTCGGCTGGGGTGCCCGGAAGGCCGCGGTGAGCGCATCCATCGAGGCCGCCCCAGTGTCACGAAGATTGGGGATGAAAATTAGGAGTTCGGGGGGCGTCAAGCGAGCCCCCGCGCCTACCGTCCATCCGGCACGCCCCCTGCGGCGGGCCTCCTCGCTCCGGACGTTCCGTCCTTCGCTGCGGTGTCCCGCCGCTCCCCCGGAGCCTGATCGGCTATTGCTGATAAAGATTCAAGGAGGAATAGTAGTCTATGAATGCGTTCGCGACGTAGTACGCCGGATTCCCCGCGGGATTGATCCCTAAGTAACTTTCGCAGACCCACACTTTGCCGGCCTCATAGGTCGAGTTCGTCGTATACGTGGTCATGGTCGCGCCGGCGAGATGGGTGTTGGCGTAAGTATAATTGACTCGAACGTTCTGGACGGGGTAGAGGCACACATAGCTAGTCTTGTCCGTTGGGTCGTTCGTCTTACGCGCCGCCTTCCAGGTCCCGGAAATGGTGACAGTATACTCGGGCTTACCGCTCAGCGCGTTCGCGGGTAGCGTGGTCACGTAGGTCACTGGATAGCGCGCAGTTCCGTTATAACTCGTGGTCTCGTTAGGGCCGACCGTCCAAAGATCGTCCTCTCCCTCCACCGGCGTATTGACGAGAGTTCCGGCGACGAGGCAGTCGATTTGGCTATAGTCGCCTCCCCACGTATAAATCGTACGGTTGCCCGCGACCGCGGGGGCAGCCAGAGAGGGCGTCGT
>JAEWSV010000216.1 GCA_023398155.1 Spirochaetota bacterium | reverse complement strand
GGAGAAAGCGTTGCGCATCACCACCGCATGGCTGGATCGCGCTAAGCGGGCCTGGTCATCGGGCCCCGACCGCTACGAAGGAAAGCTCTTCGCTATCGTACAGGGTAACTTCTACGACGACCTCCGCGAGAGGAGCGTCGAATCGGTCGTCGCTGCCGATACTCCCGGCATCGCCATCGGCGGGCTATCAGTCGGCGAGCCCTTCGAGGTTTTCGCTTCACAGCTCGCCCACACCGCGAGTCTCCTTCCCGAAGGCAAGCCCCGGTACGTGATGGGCATCGGCACGCCCGAATTCATACTGGAAGCGATAGCTGACGGCATCGATATGTTCGACTGCGTTTTTCCCACCCGCACCGCCCGCAACGGCTTGGCCTTCACGCGCCGAGGCCCCCTGGCTATTAAGAAAGAACGTAATGAGTTCGATTTCGAACCGATCGATCCGGAATGCGCCTGTAAAGTCTGCAAGGAGTATAGCCGCTCCTATCTCCGGCATTTATACAAGACGGGCGAAATACTCTCCGCGATGCTCATGACCCATCACAACCTGCATTTTCTCCACCGGATGGTCCTCGAAGCGCGCGCAGCCATCGAATCCGATACGTTCCCGGCGTTCAAGCAGGCTTTCCTCGCGCGATATCTGGAGGGCGCATGAAAATATCGGTACCGGTTTTCGCTCTTTTCATCTCTACGATTCTTATCTCAGCCGCATTCGCGGTCGAGGGGGCCACGCCGAGTTCGGAACAGAACGCCGAATTTGAGGCGCGGAGGCGCGATGTCATACGGTATGGGACAGATGCCGAAATAATCAAGCTCGTGACCGATTTGGAAGCGGAGAAAACCGATTACCTGGACGGCGAACTACTCGACGTTCTGGAAATCACGAAAAACGGCAAGATCGCAGCTTCCGTCTTCGGCTTTTTCGGTAGGAAGAAGAACGCGTCCGCGGAGTCACGCGCGCTCCGGATCCTCCGCGAGCGGGATCAGGAGGCGAACGAGACGATAGAGGCAGCTATCGCGTACCTCGGACAGATCGCATCCCGGGAGGCCCCTTCGATCCTCCGTGAAATCCTGGACGCCGAAGAGGCGCGTTTCGTGGACGGAGCGGTCCGAGCGCTCGGAATGTCGGGAGGGGAAAACGCCGACGAAAACGCCGCCTTCCTACTTTCCTATTTCGAGGATAGGGAAATCGGCGAGGGCGTAAAGCAGTCCATAATCGAGGCGCTCGGCGCCCTCGGATCAAAGAGGGCCACGAGTTTCTTGAGCGGTCTCGCCGGCAATGGAGACGAAAAGGCGGTCCGCCGGATGGCGGCTCTGGAATCTATCGGCAAGATCGGCGACGGCGAGGCGCTGGAAGCGATCCTTGAGGCACTCGGATCCGGAGATCCGAACGTCCGCTCCGTCGCGGTCGCGACCCTCGGACCCTTCACCGGGAAGAAGGTGGATACCGCGATATTGGAGGCCTTCCGCGATTCGTTCCATAAGACCCGCTCCGCCGCGGCGAAGGCCGCGGGAGAGCGGAAATTGGAAGCGGCGGTCAGCTATCTTCGCTATCGGGCTGAGCGGGACGAAGTGAGCGCGGTACGCGACGCCGCGATCAGGGCTCTCGGGAAGATCGGCAGCGCCGCCTCGCTCGAGAACCTTCGGGCTATTTTCGACGAAAAGATGAATCCGGATCGCGTGCGCGTCATCGCCGCCGAGACGCTCTTGGAATACGGGAACGGGGAGGGCGCGCTCGCGATGGTGGCGGCCTTGGACGAGGCGAAGAGCCAGAAAAGGACGACCCTCTCCAAGGGTTTGCTCAAGGCTCTATCCGCGGCGAAATCTCCGGAGTTGGAAGATTTCGCGCGGCGTTTATTGGCATCTGCGGAATTGACGGATAAGATTTACGGACTCGACCTCGTTCGAGGAAACAAGTTCCGCGCGCTTTACGATGACGTCAAGAAGCTCGCGGAAGACAAGAACGCGGCGCTTTCGCGTCGCGCGAAGGATGTCCTGTCATCGTTCGAAGCTCCGTGAGCCGCCTCACCTTCCGGGAAGGTCTATGGAATGGAGGAAACGATTGAGCGTGGAAAGGGGATCCTGGAAACGGTCCAGCCGAATTTTCAGTTCATACCCCTTCTGAGAGACCACGCGAATCGTTTTCCCGACGCAATCCACGACGGGCTCGGCGCCGATATCGGGGAAGAATTCCGGCCTGCGCGGCACGAGGATGCATTTCTCTCCATCGAATCGTATCTCCGCAATACGTCGGGGGACGGGAACGAGGAACACCAAGAAGTCCGAATTGCCGCCTCCGATGCTGAGGGTTGAACCCGCCTTTACGAGGTGAACGTTCCGCCTGCCGATCATCGTGTTCTGGTCTTCCACGAAGAGCGAGAGCATGACGCGCGCATCGGCTTTCCGGACCTCATACGGAATGGTCGGGACCGCTTCGCGCCGCTCGACGCGAACGGCGGGCGCCTCAGAGCGAACGGCCGGTGCGGGAGCAGCGGACATCGCCCGCGTAGGTTCGACTTCCGTAGCCGATCGTGGCGAGAGGATGGCGTTCCGCGACGCTTCATCGGCCGCCGAACGGGATGCGAAGCCGGCGAGGAGAGCGGCGGTATCGTCCGCGGCTTTTACGTTCGCTGAACCGCCGCTTCCCGCGATTCTCGGTTGAGGGGCCGATCCAGACGCTGCCGCGGTACTCGGCGCCGACGCCGTATTCGGCGCCGCGGGCACGGTGGAAGGCGCGGCCCCAA
>JAEWSV010000195.1 GCA_023398155.1 Spirochaetota bacterium | reverse complement strand
TCAGAACTGCTCAAACGGATGAGCCTTGACGATAAGATAGGCCAGATGACCCAGCCGGCCCGCGACTACATACGGAGCGGAGACATCGCCAAATTCCGCTTCGGCTCGGTGCTTTCGGGCGGAGGCTCGGTGCCTCGGGACAACTCGGTGGCCGGGTGGAGGAAGATGCTCGAAGGGTACCAGGCCGAGGCGCTCTCGACCCCGCTCGCGATACCGCTGATCTACGGCGTCGACGCGGTCCACGGCCACAACAACCTTCGCGACGCGACGATCTTTCCCCATAACATCGGCATGGGCGCCGCGGGCGACGCCGATCTGGTCTTCCGGGCGGCCCGCGCCACGGCCGAGGAGCTCGTGGCCACGGGCATCCCGTGGACTTTCGCCCCCTGCGTGGCGGTGGTCCAGGACATCCGGTGGGGACGGACCTACGAAGGATATTCGAAGGATCCGGTACTGTCCGCGAAGCTGGCCGCCGCCGCGGTACGGGGAATCCAAGGGGAAACTCTAGGCGAGACCGGCGTCGCGGCCTCGGTGAAGCATTTCGTCGCCGACGGCGGCACCAAGGGCGGAGTCGACCGGGGCGACGCGGTGATCACGAGGGAGCAGCTTGAAACGCTATTTCTTCCTCCCTATGCGGCCACCCTGCCCTTCAAGCCCGGAACGGTCATGGCGTCGTTCTCCAGTATCAACGGCGTGAAGATGCACGCGAACAAAGAGTTGCTGACCGGCTGGCTTAAAACGCAGGAAGGCTTCGAGGGTTTCATCGTCAGCGACTGGGGCGCTTTGAAGGAACTGAGCGGCAATTCGTCCCAGCAGATAGCCACGGCCATCAACGCGGGGATCGACATGGTGATGGTCCCCGATAATTTTCGGGACTTCATCCGCGACCTTAAGGCCGAAGTGGAAGCCGGCAGGGTGCCGATGTCGCGGATAGACGACGCCGTCGCACGTATCCTCGACGTCAAGATCAAGCTCGGCCTGTTCGAGAAGCCGCTACCCGAAGGGCCGATGAACCTCGCGGCCCACGCGGAAACGGCCAAGGAGGCCGTACAGAAGTCGTTCACGCTGCTCAAAAACTCAGGGGCGGTCCTACCCTTGAAGAACGGCGCCAAGGTGCTCGTGGTCGGGGCCAAGGCCGACGACGTCGGTGCGCTCTGCGGCGGCTGGACCCTCACCTGGCAGGGGTCTCTGGGCGCGATAACCGCGGGGGAAACCGTCCTGGAGGGCTTGGTCAGGGTTTTGGGAAAAGAGAACGTCCGATTCAACCTTGACGCGGAAATTCCGCGCGGATTCAAACCCGAGGCGGTGATTTACGTCGCGGGGGAAGCCCCTTACGCGGAGATGAAGGGCGACAGCGCCAAGATCGAACTCGGCGCCTACGACCGGAAGGTGTTCGACAACCTCGTCAAAAACAAGAAGCTGTCCAAGCTCCCCCTGGTGACCCTGGTGGTCTCCGGGAGGCCGCTCGTCATGAACGACGTGCTGGATAGGTCCGCGGCCGTAGCGGCCCTGTGGCTGCCCGGTTCGGAGGCCGGGAGCGTCGCCGAAGTCCTGACAGGTCAGGTAAAACCATCGGGCCGCCTCCCTCAGCCCTGGCCCAAAAAGGCTGACCAGAGCGAGTCCGTGTGGCCGCTGGGCTTCGGCCTGAGCTACTAGCGACCGCCGCAGGCCGCAGGCCGCTATCGGGCTACAGCGGTCGCCATCGGGCGCTATCGGCCGCCGGCGAGCGCCCCGGGCGGCGGCGGGCGCTATCGGCCGCCGGCATTCACCCCGGCCGCCGGCGAGCGCCCCGGGCGGCGGAAGTATCAAGTGATTTCCACCCGGTATCCGGTTACGAACTCCCCGCCCCCGTCCAGGGTTCGGATGCCTTCTTTCTCGGTCAGCTCCCCCGACGCGTCGCTCATGTCGGGTATGCCGTGCCAGGGTTCCAAGCATACGAATGGAGCGCCCGGCTTTGACCAGAGGCCGAAGTAGGGAACCCCGTCCGTAATCACGCGCACCTGACGCGAGTTACGGCTGTTCGCTATCGCGAATTCCCCGGACTTTGGGCCCTTGAAGATCATGATCCCGTCGTCGAAGCACGTGCGCGTCAGGTTGACGACGCGGCCGTTTTCCAGTACCTCGGCGGTCTTCCCCGCCGTTATCACCCCGTCCTTGAAGAACCACCGCTCCAGTTCCTCTTCCTTTTCGAATAGGAGATAGTAGTTCTCAAGGACTCCCCCGGCGAAGGGGACGACGAACGCGGGATGCGACCCTATGGAAAAGAGCATGGGCCCCCGCCCCGCGTTCCGCACCTCGTAGCCGACGTCGATTCCGCTCCGCGCCAGGCTGAAGCGCACCGTCAGCGAGAATTCGAAGGGGTAAACGGCACGGGTGGCGTCGCTGGAAACGAGGCGCAGCTCCGCCGATTCGGCGTCGGCATGGACGACCGAAAACTCGCTTCCCCGCGCGAAGCCGTGGGAAGGCAGCTTGTAGGTCGCGCCCCCGTACCGGTACTCGCCGCCCTTGAGCCCGCCGATCACCGGAAAGAGTACGGGCGCCGACCCGTTCCACCATGCGGGGTCTCCGTGCCAGATGTGCTCTTGGCCGGTCGCGGCGTTCGTGAGGCTCTTCAGCTCAGCGCCCGTCTCTGAAATCCGCGCGTTCCAATATCGGTTACCGAGGGTGATCATCGCGCGCCCGGTCCTAGTAGCTTCCGCTGCCTTCGGCGCCGGTCACGATGGCCACGCTGGACACCGCGCCGAGGCGGTTGGCCCCCGCGCCGAGGAAGGAGAGCGCTGATTTCAAGGTCCTCACGCCTCCACTCGCCTTGACGCCCATATCCTTTCCGACGACGCTCCTCATGAGCTGGAGATCCTCCACGGAGGCGCCGCCCCCGGCGAAGCCGGTGCAGGTCTTGACGAAGTCCGCCCCGGCCTTCTTGGAGAGCTCGCAGGCCAAGACCTTCTCATCCTGGGTCAAAAGGGCCGTCTCGATGATCACCTTGAGTACGGTGTTCGACCGCGTGGCGCGGCGGACCGCCCGGATATCCTCCTCGACGCCCCGGAG
>JAEWSV010000194.1 GCA_023398155.1 Spirochaetota bacterium | reverse complement strand
TCCACCTCCCGGCTCTTGAAGGCCTTCACCTGGAAGATGGTCAGCAGCAGGATGATGACGAAGAGGACCACCGACTTGGCGGTTCCGTAGCCGAAGCGGCTCACGACGAAGGCCGTCTTGTAGATGTCCAAGGCGATGGTCGTGGTGGAGACGCCGGGACCTCCGTTCGTCAGGCTGAAGATCACGTCGAAGGCCTTAAGGCTGTTGGAGAGCGAATGGAAAACGGCCACCGTGATGGACGGCATGATGAGGGGGATCGTGATCTTGAAGAAGCGGGAGGCGGCGGTCGCGCCGTCGATCATGGCGGCCTCTATCACGTCGCGCGGCACGATCTGGAGGCCCGCGATGTAGATGACGAGGTAGAACCCGATCGATTGCCAGACGGAAACGAGCAGCACGCTGAGGGACGCCATGGCGGGATCGCCGAGCCAACTCAGCATGAAAATATTCCAGTGGGTTATTTCGTAGAACGAATCGAAGCCTTTGGAAAAGACGAAGCGCCATATATAGCCGATCACGATGAGGCTGATGATGTTCGGGATGTAGAAGGCGGCGCGGAGGGGGGACTTGCCGCGGATGTCGGCGTCCAGGAGGACGGCGAGCAGGAGGGCGATCGCGTTCGTGAGTATCACCCTGAAGAAGGTCTGCTGGAAGGTGAAGCCCAGGGAGGCCATCATGTCCGGATCGTCCAGGAAGATTTCCAGGTAATTGGCGAGCCCGATGAAGACGGGCACGCGGTCAAGGCCGTTCCACTTAGTGAAGGAATAGACCACGCTCATGAGGAAGGGGATTTCCACGGCCAGCAGGATCGCGGCGGTCGCGGGAAGGGTGAAGGCCGCGAAGGTTAACCCCCGGCTCAGCTTTTTCTTGGCCAATTGCGTCATTGGTGGATTCCCGGAGGAAAGGGCCTACCGGATCGCGGACGATCCGGTAGGGTCCTTCAAGGTCAGCTGCTCAAAGCCCGCCTATTGGGCGGCTTTCGCGATCTTGGTGTAGGCGGCGTCCATGGCGTCCAGCGTAGCCGCGCGGTCGGTGATGCCGGCGCAGTAGCCCTGGAGGATGGCGCCGAGCTGCTGCTCGGTTCCGGTGGGGAACATCTGGTAGAACCACGGATACCCGGGAACTCCCGCGTTGAGCTGCTTCACCGTCTCGGCGGCTATCTGCGACTCGGGAGCCGCGGCGCCGGCGATCGGCGACATCTGCTTGATCTTGCCGGGGATCCAGTTCTTGCCGTACTCGGAGGTCGTGAGCCAGCGCAGCCAGTCCAAGGCGGCCTTGACCTTCTTGCCGTCCTTGGCCACGCGCAGGGTCTGGTTGGAGTCGAACATGATGCCGCCGGCCTTGGCGTCCTGGCCCACGGGCCCCACGAGGAAGCCGATCTCGGCCGCGGGGTTGGTCTTGAGGATAGTGCCCTCCGCCCAGTTGCCCTGGTGGATCATGGCGACCTTGCCGGTAGCGAGGGAGGAGGTCTGGTCGTTGAAGTCCGACTCGTTCGGCTTCGGTCCGCCGTACTTCTTGATGAGGTCCAGGAGGTCAAAGACGTACGCCATCTCCTTGACGTCTTTGAACTTGAGCGAGCCGTCGTTGAGCTTCTTCACGAAGGCGGCGTAGCCGCCGTAGTTCTTGACCACCACGGGCGCGACGGCCTGCCAGGCGGTCTGCGGAAGGACCCAGAATTCCTTGAAGCCCGTCGCGAAGGGCTGGACGCCCGCCGCCTGGAGCTTCATCGCCGCGGCCTCGTACTCCGCAAGTGTCTTCGGCAGCGTGGTGATGCCGACGTCGCGGAAGACCTTCTTGTTGTAGATGAAGGAGTGGGACTGGACCAGGAAGGGGTAGCCGATGACTTCTCCGTCCACGGTGACGCCCTGGAGAGCAGACGGGGAGATCTTCTTGATGAAGTCTTCCTTCGACATATCGTAGACGTAGTCCTTGTACGTCGAGTTGTCGGCGTACGCGCTGCTCATAAAGACGTCCGGGATGTCCCCGGAGTTGATCTTGCTCGTGAGCACCGAGCGGTAATCGGCCTGGAGCACCGTGATGTCCAGGGTCACTCCCGTCTCAGCCTTGTACGCGGCGGCCATGTCCGCGTACTGATCCTGCAGCTCGGGGCTGTAGAACAGCATGTTCAAAGTGACCGGTTCCACGGCCGCGGACGCGCCATCCTGCGCCCCTCCCGCGAAGGCAAAGACGCCCAGGCAGAACAGCGCGAATGAAAACATGAAAACCTTCTTCATAAAACCTCCTCAAGTGACTTCACTAGAGAACCGCACATCGAGTATGATGTACGTATATCATACATCCTATACGCTGTCAACGAATTGTTGAGCGTCGAGGAAATGGACTATACTAGGGGCTCGCCATGAGCATTACCCAAAAAGACATAGCGCGCGAACTCGGCATCTCGCTCATCACCGTAAGCCGCGCGCTCAACGGCACCGGGTACGTTTCCAAGGAACTCAGGAAGCGGATCTTCGACTACGCCAAGGAAAAGGCGTACGTACCCAGCAAGGCCTCCCAGGCCCTGGTCCGCAATAAAGTTCGGAATATCGCCGTTTTCTCGTCGACGCTGCCGACGTATTTCTGGCACGACATCAAGAAGGGAATAGAAATAGCGGCGGAGCAGATACTGCCGTTCAATTACAGCGTGCGCTATCACCTCATCAGCGAATCGGACACCGCCGCCTACATCGCCCAACTCAGGAAGGAGATCAAGGCCGGCTTGGACGGGGCCGCCTTCGTGAACCAGCGCCTCTACGACATGAAAACCATCTTCGGCATCGCGGAAGAAGCCGGCGTGCCCTACGTCACCTTCAACGTTGACGCTCCGGAGTCCAGCCGACTCTGCTACATCGGCTCCGACTACCGCTCGGGCGGACGCCTCTCGGCCGATTTCATCGGCAAGACGTTACAGGCCAAGCGCGGCGGCCGGGTCCTCGTCATCAGCAGCAACGAGGACCGGGACCGCTTCGCCAAGCTCCCCGACATCAACGCCGAACGCATCGTCGGCTTTCAATCGGTGATGAATGAGCGGTATCCCGAAACGGAAGTGGACCTGCGCTACATCACGACCGTGCTCAAGAAGGGTTATTCGGACACCCAGATAGAAGACATCCTGGCCGCCGAGGAAGGCAAAGTCGACGCGGTGTATCTGCTTCCCGCCTTCAACCAGGTCTTCATGGAAGCGATCGCCAAACTCGATTACCGCCGGGCCATCGTCGTGCTCCACGACATCGACCGGAAATCGGTCCACGACCTGGAGACGCGCCTCTTGTCGGCGGTCATCTATCAGAACCCCATCCTGCAGGGCTATTACACGGTGAAGATGCTCGAACACGTCTTAGAGTCCAAGGAGCGGACCAAACGGATGAAGGACATCGAGATCGTCCACAACCTGATACTGGCGGAAAACCGCAACCTTTTCAGGAACGACTATTCGCTCGCGGAGTTGTTGGAGTAGGAGCGAAGCCGGCGGCGCGCGAACGCGGGAAAAGATCATAGTGTCGCGAAGATTTGGGATGAAGAGGGGATCGGGGGCGTCACGGGCGTCCGTACGCGCACCGTCCATCAGGCACGCCCCCGGCGGCAGGCCTCCTCGCCGTCCGCCCTTCCGGGCGTCCGGCTCCGGGGTCCCGCCGCTCCCCGTAAGAAAGCTATCGCTGGAAAGGAAGAATGAAGACCTTCGGGCTAGATCCCCTAGGGGAATCGACCCTCCAGGCCTCGGCATCCTGCCGAGGCCTTCCGGGACCGCCTCGCGCGCTGGCGGCGAACATCCTGTTCGCCTTGCCTCGCTACCGCTCGGCGCGCGCTCGGGGTTCGATTCCCCTAGGGGGTATTGCCGGAAATTCAAAAGACCCGAGCAAAGCTCGGGTCTTTTGCGTCTTTTTTAGTAGCCCCTAGGGATAC
>JAEWSV010000185.1 GCA_023398155.1 Spirochaetota bacterium | reverse complement strand
GTTCTATCGTGTATCGCGTACGGAGTTCCGAGCTTTTCGCCCGCGCCTTGTACGCCGACTTCCTGGAGATCGGTTCGGTGGCGGGCAAGATCCCCTACGAGTTCGATCCCAATTTCGACACCTTCTGGGTAGCGCCCGATTCCCGGTCCGTGCTCCTCGCGAAGGGCGGGCGCAATCTTTTCTTCTACCGCCTCGGCGTGGACGATTACGGCGAGGACGGTACCGCCTCCTTGCCCTATCTCATGCTGCCGCGGTCCAGCGGTCTCCCCACCGTGCTCTGGTCGCGCTCGGGCCTCGTGACCGTACTCGTCTCTTATCCGCGTTCCGAAGGCAATACCGTCAAGGTCTATCGTCTGGGCATCTCGGGACCTCCAACCGCCGACGCGCCGCTCGCCTTCCTGGAACTCCCCTTCGCCCCCGGCTCCGAAGCCGCTCTTTCCCCGGACGGCACGCGCGCCCTGGTCTGGGGAAGGGACGGCGCCGCCCTCTACGATTACGTGAATTGGAAGAGCCTGCTGGACCTCGGCAAGCGGGCCGCCTACGCGTGCCTTTGGCTCGGCGACGAGGATTTCGTCGTGGCCGACGAGGCGAGGATCGAGAAGCGGAACGTCGCCGGAGATAGTACGCTCATCTGCCTTTCGGCCTCGGAGGGCCATGCCTTCGAGACGAAGGGAGGCCGCATCCTGGCCCGTTCGCTCGGCGTCTGGTACGCGAGCGACGGCGGCTCGGCCTGGGCCGAGGCGCCGAACGCGGAAGTCCGCGCGCCGGCGGTGATTTCCGGCCGCTATCGGGCTTACTTGGAAAAGCAGGCGTCCGGTCCCTATGAGAACTTGCCCCTCCTCCGGAACATCAAGGACGTCGGCACCGCCTCCCTCATCGTCAAGGGCGCGGCCGCGTACGAGGACGAATCGAGCTCCGACGCCGAGGAAGGCGTCGCGATGGACCGGCTCTTCTCCCACGGGAGGCGGCGCGGGCTCCGCGAGATAGCCCTCGTCTTCGACCTCGTGGACGACGCCGAAGGCCTGCCGCTCGTGCTCGATACGCTCGACCGCTTCGGAGTCAAGGCGACGTTCTTCATCAACGGGGAATTCATCCGACGGCATCCTTCCGCGGCCAAGGACATCGCCGACGCGGGCCAGGAAGCCGCCTCCATGTTCTTCGCGCCCATCGACCTGTCCGATGCCCGATTCCGCATCGACCGGGAGTTCATCAGGAGGGGGCTGGCCCGGAACGAGGATGAGTACTTCGGCGCTACGGGCGCGGAGCTCGCCCTGCTCTGGCATCCGCCGTACTACGCCGCTTCTGCGGACATCATCGCCGCCGCGGCCTCGGTCGGATACCGCACCATCGGCAGGGATGTCGACAGCCTGGACTGGGTTACCCGGGTGGATGCCCGGCGCAGTCCCGGCGCCTATAAATCGGCCTCGGAAATCGTGGACGCGATCATGGCGGCTAAAAAGAAAGGCTCCATCGTTCCGATCCGGCTCGGCGTACCTTCAGGCGGGAGGGACGACTATCTGTACGGTCGGCTCGACGTGCTCTTGGACGCCCTGATGCGTTCCGGCTACGCCGTCGTTCCCGTTTCCACGCTCGCCGAGCATGCGCGGTAGGGGATTTCATTCCGAGCCCGGATTATATCTCCGTCCCGCGCTCTACTTCACCTTGATGACCGGCTCGGCGATGATCGCGGAAATCATGGCCGTAGAGCTCTTGCCGGGCTCCTACTTCTCGGTTGCCATGGCGGCGACTATCGCCATCGCCGCTAAGTTCGGACCTCTTCCCGCTCTTCTTTCCTTGGCCGCCCAGCGTCTCGTCCTGCCGACCCGCTTGGGTAACGTGTACGCCGCCCTGATTTACGGCATGGAAATCCTCTTCATCGGCTTGATGAAGAGGAGACGCCCGACGTTTGCGATCCTGAAGCTGGACGCCGCGTTCTGGCCCCTCATCGGTTGTCCCCTCATCGCCGCGATATACTACTTCGCGCTCGGAGTTACGTTCGAGACGACCCTCGTTACGCTCTGCAAGGTGTGGCTGGTCGGCTTGCTCTGCGCCCAGATCGCCGATAGCGTAGTCGATTCCAAGTTGGTCCGTCGCCTACTCGGCCAGCCGGCTCCACCTCCGGCTCGATTCGGGGACTTCATGAAGAACCGGCTCAACTTCATCATCATTCCGATCTCCCTGCTCGGGCTCTTCGCGGTGGTGAGCGGAATTCGGGGGGAAGCGGAAGACAGCCTTCTCCTCCGCCTCCAAGGCGGCATCGAGCGGGTCCGACTTGCCGCCGCATGGACCGAGGACGCCCGCGCGGCCTTCGATTCCTTCGCCGCGGCTCCGAGCCCCCTGGATAGGGAAGGCCGGTTCGAGGTGCTCGACGTATCTTCACCCCTTCTGGGGAGCGCGCGGCCATGGAGGGCCGGCACCTACGTGTGCGAACCGCTCCGCGCTCCCCATCCCACGGACGGCTGGAGGGATTCCGTCTACTTCGCCCAAACGGAAGTCGGCGGAAGGCTCGTGCGGTATAGCTTGCCCTTCGAACCGTACTTTCTCCGCATTCTCCGCTATTACATCGCCGGAATGGTCTTGAGCCTGGTCTTGGTTTATGGGGGCTATGTTCTCCTCTCCTTGGTGGCACGCGCTTTGACGCGCCGCATGGGCGCGCTCATCGCCGTCTCAGGAAGCTTACCGGCCAAGATCGAACGGGGCGAAGAGCCCGACTGGCCGCGCTTGGATATCCTGGATCTCCGTATCTTAGAAGACGAATTTAGCGCCGTCGCCCACGAGCTCCGCGCGACATTCGGCGAACTCACCGCTTCCCGTGACGCCCTGGATTCCGCGGTAAAAGAACGGACAAGGGAATTGGAATCCATGAGCGCGGAAATCAGGCTCTTGCTCGCGAGAGTGGAGAAGGAACGTGAGGGGGAGCGTATACGGGTAGCCCGCGAACTCCACGACGAGTTCGGCCAGGGCATCACCGGCCTGGGCATGGCTCTTCATATCCTGGAGCGGCGCCTGGGAAACCTGGACGAACGGGACAAAGAGAAATTCGCCGACATGAGAACGGCCATAGCCGATCTCACGGAAAGGATGCGGCATCTCATAGCCGACCTCAGGCCGAGCGTCCTGGACCGGCTTGGCCTTTCGGAGGCGCTTGAACGTCTTGCCCTTGAGCGCGGCGGTCCGGACGGGCCCGCGATAGAGTATTCCTCTTCCCTGCCGCAGGACTTTTCTCCGTCCGAGGAGATCAAGAGTTCGGTATACAGGATCGCGCAGGAAGCGGTCACGAATGCCATCAAATATTCCTCCAGCAGTATGATACGGATGAGCTTGGAATTGACGGACGGGGCGATCGTGCTCCAGGTCGCCGACTCGGGCCGGGGCTTTGACATGGACTCAGTGAAGGCCGGCCAAGATCGGACCGCCTTCGGCATCATCGGCATGAGGGAGCGTTGCCGCGCGCTCGGCGGTACGTTCAGCCTCCAATCGGCGCCGCTCGCGGGGACCGTGGTTCGGGCGTCCTTCGCTTCATGGAAGAAGGAGGAATGATGCGGATCCTCATCGCCGATGACCACCACTTCATCCGCAAGGGCATACGCGAAACGCTCGCGGAGGAGCTTAGCCTCCATGACGTGGTGGAGGCGAGAGACGGTCTTGAGGCCTTCGAGCTCCTGACCGCCGAAGCCTTCGATATGGCGATCGTCGATATTTCCATGCCGGGGAAGGGCGGACTGGATCTCATAAAGGACGTGGTGGCGCTCCGGCCCCGCACCCATTTCCTCGTGATGAGCGTCTATCCCGAGCGCGAGTTCGCGGAACGGGCCTACCGCAACGGGGCGATGGGCTATCTCATCAAATCGGGTCCGCCCGGAGAGTTCATCGACGCCGTCCGCCGGATACTCGCCGGAAAGAAATACGTGAGTCCCGAATACGCCGAACTGCTCGTGCAGGGGCTCGGCGGGGGGCCGGAAGAGGAGGAACGCCTCTCCGATCGGGAATTATCCGTGATCGGCCTTTACGCTGCCGGCAAGAGCCTCTCCCGGATCGGCGAGGAACTCCATCTTTCCGTCAAGACCGTGAGCACCTACAAGACCCGCGCCATGGAAAAACTCGGCATCGATACTAACGCGCAGCTCATCGCCTACGCTGTTTCGCGCGGCTGGAAGGCTGAAGCCTCCGTGTAGGAATCTTCCTACAGAAAGATCAGAAAAATCGTATCCCGCTTCGCTACCCCCTCCTACAGGGTTCCTTTTCCTCGGAGCCTATACTCGGAAGCGCAACCGTCGAGGCCTTCGGCGGTCCTCGTCCAGCTGCGAGGAAAGGAGGCGCAATGAGCGCGCGTAAAGAGATGAAACTTTCAGTCAAGCTTTTTCTAGGGTTCTTTTCCGTCATCGCCATAGCGGCGATCATCGGGTTCTCCGGTCTGGCGAGCATCGCGCGCGTGAACGACATGCTCACCTATATCTACGAGATGAACCTCGTACCGGTCGCCAACGTGTCGGAGGCACGGGCCAACGCCCTTTACCTCAACCGAAACGCCTACCGCCTCATCATCGAGCCCGATATGGAGGTCATGCAGGGCCTCGTCGCCAACGGTAAAAAATACGAGGATCGTTTCAAGGAGCAGATGGACCTGTACCGGAAATTCGTCGCTAACGAGGAAGAGGGCGCCGCGCTCGCTGAACTCGATGCCGAGTGGGCCGGCTACCTTGAAGTACACAAACAATTGAGGGACTTGGCCCTTTCCAATCAGAATATCGAGGCGAACGATTATATGAAGACCGTCGTCCGTCCGGCTTTCGACTCGGCCGATAAGAGCATGACCAAGCTCGTCGAGATAAACCTTGACGCCGCCAGCAAAGCGAACGCGGACGGCGATGCCACGGTGCGCGGGGTCAACGCGCTCCTTATCACCCTCTTCGTCATCGGCGCTTTCATCGGTACCTTGTTGGCGATCTTCATCACCCGCTCCATCACCAAGGCCGTGGGCGGGGAACCGGGAGAGATCGCGGCGATGGCCGAGCGCATCGCGGCCGGCCACCTCGACATCGCGAACGCGAACGGCGCGAAACTGCAGGGCATCAACAAGTCCCTCACCGAGATGGGCGCCCACCTCCGCGACATCGTCGCCACGGTCCAGTCCGCGGTCGGCCAGGTGGCGTCGGGCAGCGAGCAGATCAGCTCCACGGCCCAGCAGATGAGCCAAGGCGCCACCGAACAGGCCGCGAGCGCGGAAGAGGTTTCCGCCTCCGTGGAAGAGATGGCGGCGACGGTCAAGCAGAATACGGATAACTCCCTCGCGACCGAACAGATCTCCAAGAAAGCCTCGGTGGACGCGGTCGAGGGCGGCGCAGCGGTGGCGCAGGCCGTCACGGCTATGAAAGAGATAGCGGACAAGATCGGCATCATCAACGAGATCGCGAGCCAGACGAACCTGCTGGCCCTCAACGCGGCGATAGAAGCGGCGCGCGCCGGAGAAGCGGGCAAAGGGTTCGCCGTGGTCGCTTCCGAAGTGCGGAAGCTCGCCGAGCGTTCGCAGAAGGCTGCCGGGGAAATTTCCCAGCTTTCGGGTTCCACGGTCGAAAGCGCGGCCCAGGCGGGCGAGATCATCGGACGGATCGTGCCGGACATCAAGAAAACCGCCGACCTGGTCCAGGAAATCACCGCGGCCTCCAAGGAACAAACCGCCGGAACGGAACAAATCGGTAAAGCGATGATCCAACTCGACACGGTGATCCAGCAGAACGCATCGGCGAGCGAGGAGATGGCTTCCATGGCGGAGGAGCTTTCCAGCCAGGCCGTCCAGCTCACCGAGACCATGTCCTTCTTCAAATTGGAAGGCGGGGCCGGGAAAACCGCGACCGCGAAGAACCGAACCGTCAAGGTGGCCCATACGGCGTCAGCGTCCGCCGCCGCTCCGACCGCGTTGAGGGAACGCACCTCGCTCGCCCTCGCCGAGCCCATCGCGAAGAGCGGCGCGGCATCGTCCAAGGACGATGACTTTGAGCAATTTTGAGGGAGGCTGCCATGTCCGAACTGCTTGAACATCAGTTCCTGACCTTGACTATAGCGGGCGAGCGGTACGCTCTTCCCGTCGGCAGGGTCCGCGAAGTCCTCGAACCGACGCGGGTGACGAAAATTCCTTGTACGGCTCCGTACTTAAAGGGTATCATCGACATACGCGGAAGCGGTGTGCCGGTAATGGACCTCCGTCTGCGGTTCGGCATGAGCGAGACCGTACCCGGCAAGGATACGGCGATCGTAGTCGTGGAGAGCTCCGTCGCCGAATCGGTGAAGATGGTCGGACTTTTGACCGACGCCGTCCATGAGGTCGTGGAACTGGATTCCTCCGAGCTGGAGGCGGCGCCGAAGCTCGGTTCAGGACTCTCCGCGGATTATATCGAAGGCATCGGACGTCAAGACGGCTCGTTCGTATTCATCCTCAAACTGGAACGGATCTTGGAGGATGAGAAGATCGTACCCGCCGCGGCCGTCTAAAGGTAGCTCATATGCGCGTGCTCGTCGTAGACGACTTTTGGCTGACCAGGAAGATGGTCTGTGAGATACTCACGGAAGATTGCGGGATCGAGGACGTCCGGGAAGCGGTCGACGGGGTCGATGCCATGGAACAGCTGCTCGCGTCCTCCTTCGATCTTGCCGTCGTCGACATCGACATGCCGCGCAAAGACGGTTTCGCGCTCATCGCCGAGACGAGACAGCTCAAGAAAGAGCAGAAGTTCTTGGTCTTGAGCGCCCTGTCCGATTCGGTCTACGTCGATAGGGCCCTCGCCCTCGGCGCGCTCGGCTTCGTCGCCAAGGGCGTGGAGCCCGAGGTGATCGCGGCCGCGGTGCGCCGCGCTCTTTCATCCGAGTATGCGCCTCCGGCATAGGGTGAATGTAAAAAAAGCGGCGGCGCCCTTACAATTATCCTTTGCGTACGCCCGCATACCACGTATACTTGCTGCAACTGGTGGTATCGCTGATTAATTCGCTATGATAGGGCGGGGGCGAAATTATGGTACGCAAAGAAATGCCGTTGGCCGTCAGACTGACGTTCGGGTTTTTGGCGGTGATCGCCGTCGCTCTCGTGATCGGCGTCACCG